>DATJPR010000045.1:0-9286 GCA_035506295.1 Bacteroidota bacterium
TAATGTCCCGCATATACTCCTCGTAGTTCGTCATCACGGAGTCCACATACGCGGTTGTCTGCTTCGCTCCGCCGAACCATCCGTATCGCGGCCGGTGGTCGGGCCAGATGTGACTCTGGAGCGAGGCATAACGTCTCGACAAGAGTGGCATGGCGTCCTTGACTGATTCCCATCGATCCGGATTGTAGCCGAGATACGCGGCGATCTCCTGCGCATCGTAAATGCGGCCCAGCCCTCCGTTGTAGGAAGCAAGCGCCAGTTTCAGTCGGTCTGGCTCACTCGCACCGTTGAACATCCCGTAGAGCTTTCGCAGGTAGAACACTCCGATCCGGATGTTCATGGATGGATGCGCGCCGTCGTGCATTTCGAGGTCGTCCACGACCTCCTGACGGGTGACCGGCATGACCTGCATGAACCCGGTCGCTCCACGGTGGCTTTCCGCGTCGGCGTTGAAGCGCGATTCCTGCTTTACGATGGCAAGGATCAGACGCCAGTCAAACCCGTACGCGTTCGCGCAAGCTTTGATCGTCGGACCGTAGTGCAGAATCATCTGCCGTTCGGCCGGATCAAGAGCGTCGTCGGCCGTCGAGGGCCGGGACGCCTCGGCGGAGTCGATCCTCACGCCTTCAGCGCTGCCGGTTGCGGTGCGTCGCGCGATGCTTTCGCTTGATGGAGTGCATCCGACAAGCATCGCGAGGGCCATAAGGACTACCAGTGGGATTCGTTTGTTCATCGCGGATCCTCTGTATAGTGATTGACAATGCACGTCCAGGTGTCGCCTGGATGCGTGCGGGCTTGCTGCCCTGCAAGCCCATGGTTGACAAAGAACGTCGCAGCTTGGTTCTTCTCAATCTTTCAAGAAAAGAAGATTGCTGCGAACTGTGTGTGCGCCATGTCACGAACCCCCTGGAGTCCTGATCGGGTCCGTGATGCGCTGGGGTACTGCCCACTCTTTGCGCCACGGCAATTTCTCGTGGCACCGAAGCCGAGTCCTTGTCCGGACTTCGGCTTTACTCTCCCAATTTGATCACTTCGAGACTCACGCGCGCCGTTCCATTCTGCACAATTCCCAGTTTTTCTGCCGCGGCCTCTGAGAGATCAATAATCCTGTTGTCTTTGAACGGCCCGCGATCGTTCACCCGGACGTTCACCGATCTCCCATTCTCTTTGTTCGTCACCTTCAACAAAGTGTTGAACGGGAGCGTTCTGTGTGCGGCGGTCATGGCATTCATGTCGTACGTCTCTCCGTTCGCCGTCTTCCGTCCGTGGAATTCCTCCGCATAATACGACGCGACACCTTCCATGGGTCCCACCACCGCTGCCGGCGCTGCCACGGTGTTCGGCGCCGACCTGAACCGGGGATAGCTCCCCGCACAACCGGAGACAAGAATCACGACACCAACCAGCAGCGTTTTGACAACCCGCGCGAGCATTACAGGTACTCGTTCATCTGCTTCCGCTTGAGATAGTCGGCAATCTCTTTCACTTCCTGCGACCTCCCCTTCCGGCAGACAAGCAGGGCGTCGTCCGTGTTGACAATGATCAGGTCTTCGACACCGATCGTCGCCACCACCTTGCCGGGGGAATAGATGTAGGAATTCCTCGTGTCCTTCTGCAGGACCCTCCCTGTAATCGTGTTCCCGCTGTCGTCTTTGCCGGAAATGCGCGCCACTTCATCCCACGACCCGAGGTCGTTCCATCCGAACGAGGCGGGAATGACGAACACCGTTTCCGCCTTCTCCATCACGCCGTAGTCAATCGAAATCCCCCTGATCATCCCGTATGTGAGATCGAGCGTCTGCTGATACTGCGGAGTACCGATCGCGCTTTCGATCCGCTTCAGCTCCTGGTATTGATCGGGGAGACAACGCTCGAGCTCGTGCAGGATGCTGTCGTTCCGCCAGACAAACATGCCGCTGTTCCAGAGAAAATCTCCACTGGCAAGGAATCGTTCGGCTGTCTGGAGGTTCGGCTTCTCCGCGAACGCCTGCACACGGTACACCCCCAGCGTGCGGTACCGGGGATCCGATTTTTCATCGCTCTCCACCTGGATGTAACCGTACCCTGTCTCGGGATGCGTGGGCTTGATGCCGATGGTAATGAGACTTCCGGATTCATCGGCAACGTTCACCGCGAGACGGACGACCCGCCGGAACTCCTGTTCATCCTGGACCAGATGATCGGCGGGCAGGACGATCATCACTGCGTCAGGGTCCGCCTTTCCGACATGGAACGCCGCGAGCGCGATGCACGGCGCCGTGTTGCGGCCGACGGGTTCGACGATCACATTGTTCTCGGGGACCTGCGGCAGCTGTTTGATGACCTGTGCCTTCTGGAGCTTGTTGGTCACCACGAAGATGTCCCCGGAGTGGACAATATCCTCGAGCCGTTTCACCGTGTTCTGGAGCATCGTCCCTTTGCCGACGATCTCGAGCAGGTGCTTGGGAAATTTCTCGCGGCTGCGCGGCCAGAATCTCGTCCCGATGCCGCCGGCCATGATGACAGCAAAAACTCTCGGCATGATGGTGTCTTCCTGAGAACTGCTGAGCCTTGTCGGTTCGGACAAGGCTCTCGCAATCGGTCATTGCTTCAGTTTTCGCGCGATTTTCAACCTCGAAACCGCCCTCGCGAGGGCAGCCTGCGCTTCCTCGAGATTCTCTCCCGGCGCGCGCGCCCTGAGGACATCGTCGGCGACATCCCGGGCATTCTCCGCCCGTTCGACATCGATGTCGTCCGCCTGCTCGGCACTGTCGGTAAGGATGACCACATGATTGTTGCGCACCTCGGCAAATCCTCCCCCGACGGCATAGAGGGTCTCGTCTCCGGTAATCCCCCGCACCGTCACCTGGCCCGGAGTCAATTGGGAAAGCAGCGGCGCATGGTTATACAACACCTGGAACGAACCAAGCACCCCGGGCGCCGTCACGCTCGTCGCCTCTCCGCGGAAAACCACCTTGTCGGGCGCAACGATATCCAGCTGAAATGATTTCTCGTACATCGGTCGTGGCTCCGGTTCTACGCGGCCTGCAGCTGCTTGGCCTTCTCGACAGCCTCTTCAATGGATCCAACCATGAAGAACGCCGCTTCGGGAAGATGATCGTACTCGCCGTCGACAATTCCCTTGAAGCTTCGCACCGTGTCTTCGAGCTTGACGTACTTCCCCTGATACCCGGTGAACTGCTCGGCCACGTGGAACGGCTGGGAAAGGAATTTCTCGATCTTTCGCGCGCGCGCCACGGTCAACTTGTCTTCATCGGACAATTCGTCCATGCCGAGGATGTTGATGATGTCCTGGAGGTCCTTGTAGGTCTGCAGGATCTCTTTCACCTTCTTGGCCGTGTCGTAATGGTCGTTCCCGACAATGCTCGGTTCAAGGATCCGTGAGGTGGAATCGAGCGGATCGACCGCGGGGTAGATGCCGCGCTCGACAATCTGCCTGCTCAACACTGTTGTCGCGTCCAGGTGGGAGAACGTCGTCGCGGGCGCAGGATCGGTGAGATCGTCGGCTGGGACGTAGATGGCCTGGACCGAGGTAATCGACCCCTTTTTCGTCGAGGTGATCCGCTCCTGCAACTCTCCCATTTCGCTTCCGAGCGTGGGCTGATACCCGACCGCGGACGGCATCCGGCCGAGGAGCGCCGAGACTTCGGAACCCGCCTGAACGAACCGGAAAATATTGTCGATGAAAAGAAGGACGTCCTTCCCCTCTTCGTCGCGGAAGTATTCCGCCATGGCAAGGGCCGTAAGGCCTACCCGCTGACGGGCGCCCGGGGGTTCGTTCATCTGCCCGAACACCAGCGCGGTTTTCGCGAGAACGCCCGACTGCTTCATGTCGAGCCAGAGGTCGTTTCCCTCGCGGGTCCGCTCTCCGACGCCGCCGAACACGGAAATGCCGCCGTGCTGCTTCGCGATGTTGTGGATAAGCTCCATGATGACGACCGTCTTCCCGACACCGGCTCCTCCAAAGAGCCCGGTCTTGCCGCCCTTCGAATACGGCTCAAGAAGATCGATGACCTTGATCCCGGTTTCGAACAGTTCTTTCTTCGTCGAGAGCTGATCGAACGGCGGTGCCGGCCGATGGATGGGGAACTTCTTGTCCGACACGATCGGCCCGAGGCCGTCAATTCCCTCCCCAATCACGCTGATCAGCCGCCCCAGCGTTGCGGGTCCGACGGGAACCGTGATCGGGCCGCCGGTGTCGAAGCAGGACATCCCGCGGTACAAGCCGTCCGTCGAGTCCATCGCGACCGCGCGCACACGGTTGTCTCCCAGGTGCTGCTGCGCTTCGGCGATGAGGTCGCCCTTTCTCCCTCCTTCTTCGTGAAGGGGGATGCGAATGGCGTTCATAATAGAGGGGAGCACGCCGGCAGAGAAATCAATGTCGATGACCGGACCAATGATCTGGACGATCTTGCCTTCGTTCATTCGAACCCTTTCAGGCCTAAAGGTATGCTGACGGAAAAACAAGTCAGCGTACAAGTTATGAAAAAACTGACCGAAGATCAAGATTACGTCAAGTTTCGCTTCCGATCATGCCCTGATCTTCTTTGCTATTGATGGGATAATCGAAAACGCGTGCATCCTGCCATTTTCAACAAAGATTTTGTTGTTATTCTTCCCCGCCACCACGGATCCGGCGACGTAGAGGCCCGGGACGTTTGTTTCAAACGTCGCCTCATCGATCTCCGGAGCGAGAGTGTCGGGATGAACGCGGATTCCAAACTCCTCGAGCCTGGCGGTGTCCGGATGAAAACCGATGAGAACAAAGGCAAAATCCGCCCTGACTGTCTCGGCTGACCCGTTTGTCTCGGCAAACACCTCGCCGGCACCGAACCGCACGACCCGGCTGTTGAAGAGTGCCTTGATCTGCCCAGCCTTGATGCGGTTTTCGATGTCGGGCAGGATCCAGTATTTCACCCCTTCGCTGAGTTTCGGACCGCGGTGTACCAGGGTGACGTTTGCGCCGTGCCGATACAGGTCCAGGGCCGCTTCGACCGCAGAATTCCTTCCCCCGACGACGACAACGTCGCATCCGAAATACTTCTGCGGCTCGTCATAGTACCGCAGGATATGCGGAAGGTCTTCTCCTTCCACACCGAGGGTGTTGGGGTGATCGAAATACCCCGTCGCCAGAATCACCGTACGACCGGCGTAGCTCTTGCCCTTCATCGTCTCCACGATGAACCCGTCGTCACACGGACGAACGGACCGCACCGCGTCGAACGTCCTGACATCGAGACTGAACAGCGCGGTCACCCGCTGATAGTACGCAACCGTATCGACCCGGGTGGGACGGACGGTGGGGATGATCATCGGGACGCCGCCGATTTCAAGCAGCTCGGGAGTGGAGAACCAGACGAGCTGCGTCGGGAACCTCCTGATCGCATCCACGACGCTCCCCTGCTCAAGAACCACGGCGGAGAGTCCGGCACGCTTCGCTTCGATCGCGCACGCCAGCCCGGATGGCCCTGATCCGACAATGATGGCATCGAAGGGTGCTGCGGGGAATCCTTCTGTCTGTCTTGCCTGCTGACTGGTCATCGCACATTACTTGTGTATCAGCTCATGCTTCTCCAACATCGTCACGAACTTGCGGAGCCGCCGCTCGCGCGTTTCCGGTTTCTTCGCGGCATGAATTCTGAAAAGGATCGCGTACCGGTTTGCGCTATTGAGCTCGTCAAAAAAAGCCTGCGCTCTTGGATTCCGGCGAAGTGCAGACGCAAAATCATCAGGGACGGTGATGGTCCGCTGCGACGCGTACGCGCGATCCCATCGACCTTCCTTCTTCGCCGCGTCAATGGCTTTCACGCCGGGAGCTTTCATCTCCCCGCATGCAATCAGCTTCTCCGCTTTCGCACGATTGATCTCCGACCAGATGCTGCGCTTCCCCCGCGGCGTAAACTTCTGCAGCCACCGGCATTCGTCGAGCTTCTGTTTCTGGCCGTCAATCCACCCGTAACACAACGCACCGTCGATGGCATCGGCGTAGGAAACAGACGCCAGCCCGGAGCCGTTCTTTGCGATCGCCATCCAGATTCCTGATGAAGAAGCATGGTGGGCCCCCAGCCAGCGCTTCCACGCAGTCTGGTTTGCGAAGCGCTTGATGGGGAGAATCACGCCGTTGGTGGATGACCGTTTCGGCATTTCGCCCTCAAGGTGTACCCTTGAGGATAAAAACACCGCCGGGCCCGGGAAAATTCTGTCCCTGGCTAATTATGCCACAGCCATGAGGCGGGAACAGCTCCGCGTTGCATACCCGGGGGAGTCACCTCCACCGAGAGTGCCATACCCCCTGTTCCTTGATAGAAGAGAAGCTCCACGCGGTGCTTCCCTTTGTCGAGGAGAGCATAGCCGTTCCTTTCCCGAGCCGAATGCGGACCGTCATTGTCGACGATCGTCGTCCCGTCAATCAGCAATCTGCTTCCGTCATCGGACGTGAGGAAGAATTCATAGCATCCTGACAGAGGGACATCGACGATCCCATCAAACACCGCTCCCCAGTTCTCATCCCGATGCGAAAAGGCGCCCAGGTCCAGCGTTGACGATGATCCTTTCGATGCGGGAGAGAGCGTGCTGAATTTCGGGATAGCATCCCACGATCCTTCATAATACGAGACAGAGAGACCGGGCGAATGTGAGACGATGTCCACGGCAGGGAGCCGGTGCAGAACTATCACCGAGGCAGTTGTCTTGAAGCTTGGCTCAGCGCCCGGAGCATAACCTCTCGCGTTCACTGTCGCCGAATGGTCGAGAAGTATGGGCGACGTATACACGGGAGACTCCTCGGTAGGCTCCGTCCCGTCGAGCGTATAGTGAATGATCGACGCCGGCAACTCACGATGGAACCCCACCCGGGTTGAGTCCTCTCCGTATGTGCCGTTCACCACCGACTCAGGCTCTGGTTCGCGCCCCGTTACCATTCTGAAGTTGCCGTCGAGGGGGAAGATGCTCATCCGTAGTTCTGTGCACCCATAGGGGACCAGGGTTATTGTATCAAGTGTCGTCGAGATTCGTGAGGGCAGCGTGGAACGGGATGGAAGATGTGGCGTGTATCGCGCTTCCGCGACGTGCGGATCTTGATCAAGTCTCCAATTCCGGACGAGGCGTGCAGGGACGCGGAGCGAGACCGGGGCGTTTGCTTCATCCCATGGATACCCATTCACGTTGTGGTGCACGACCTCGATGCAACGATCGAGATCGCCGTCGGGAATGGCGAGCGCGTAATTCCATGGGCCGGTTGGCTCCATGTTCCACGCAGGAAAAGATCGAGTGCTCCTCGTGTCGAGCGTATCGACGAATTGCTTGTGTGGAACAGGAAGGGCAAACACGAGAGGCCCGCGCTCGAGGGCAACACCACCTTCCGGCCAGCCGGTCGCCTTGAGCGTCATGGGAAATGTCGAGACAACCACGTCTCCATTTTCCAGGTCGCCGATCCGCTCGAACGTTCCCGACCCCGGGCGAAGCTCCCGCGAAGTGCCATGGTGTTCTACGACGATCCGCGGACTGCTGCACCACGAAGGGATTCGCAGAGTCAGCGATACATGCGCTTGCTTACGTGCGGAGACTGAAAACTGGATTTTGTCGTCAAAGGGATACTTCGTCTCTTCACGAATCGTGATGCTGTCGCCGTCAGCTTTTCCGGCGAAGACTGACGGGCCGAACAAGGCCGCGACCGGTTCGCCCGTGGAGTCCACCATCCACATACGCGATGCGAAATCCGGCATGATCCGATTGACGTTGCCCGCGCAGCATTCCGTCCCGGGGTTTGGCCGGAACGACATCCAGGCGGAACCGTGGGTAAACTCGTTGTGATTTGAGGTCCGATCGGCGATGACCTGGTTCGGGCACGAGAAATACTGCAGGGCCTTGAAATCCTTCGTGATAGCGCCTGTCGCCGCGTTGTAGCATGCCCGTTCGATCTTGTCGGCATATTCCGCCTTGCCCGTCGCCATCAGCAGGTAGCCGAGCGCCCACGTGTAGTCGGCGATGTCGCATGTCTCATGGCTCTGCAGGGGATCATCACCGCGGAAGCCTTCCGTCGAACTATGGACACCGTCGACCAACATATACCACCGGTCGATTTTCTGATACGCATGCTCGACGGCATCGAGGTATTCCTTCTTCCCCGTGTACAGATAGAGCACGGCCGCCAGCTTCGCCGTCTCGTTGAACGTCACCCCGTGGAAGCCGTCCATTTTCCCGTCCGACTTCATATGATCGAGCGTGGTGACTTCCGAGGAGATTCGGTTGTACCCGGCGTAACACTCCTCCGCCAGTCTCAGAAGCTCGGGATCGCGCGTCCGGGCGTATGTCCAGAGCATGATTTCCACATTGACAACATTCCGGTGGGAAGTGTAGGCGTCACTCTTCGAGAGGTAGTGGCGTCGGAGCGCTTCGACGATCCGACGGTCGCCGGTCGCTCCATACCGCGCCATCATTGCGCGAAAGAACACCACGTGCGGCCATCTGCTGAGATCGGAGTGGGGCTTCAGGAACTTCGGACCGAGATACCCGTCGGGATCGGCATGGTCGAGAACGTAGTCGATTTCTTTGGAGGCCTTCGCTTCAAGCATGGAGTCCCTCAGGAGCTCGCCGCAGCGCATCATCCCATCGACCCAGTAGGCATTCTGTTCGTAGACGACCCATCCGTACTTCTCCATGGACGTGCCGAACCATCCGGTGGAATTGAAGGGATGCCCCGCCGCTTCGAGATGTCCCGTCAACCCGTCGCGCTGGCGCACGAGATACTCGTCCAGCCATCCGGAAGGACGAATCGTAGACAGCGGCGCTTCATGGAATGCGCCGAAATAGGGAACCGGCAAACGATGGTCCTGACCGATTCCAGACCCGACCGCAAGGAGAGCCAGGGTTGCCAGAAGAAATGCCGAGCGAGCTCGAAGTCTAGCTCGGCAGGTGTGACCGATGGTATCACTGCGTGTCATCGCAATCTATCCCTGATGGAATGAATCCACTGTGCGTGCGAGAAGTAATATACGCCCATCATCATTCAGTTGCTCGGCTTGCGAGGCGGAGGAACGCGAGGACCGCAGCCTGTTGGACCGAGTCCAATCGAGCCCGCTGGTGCATGCGTTGCACGAGGGCCGGCCATTCTTCCGGTCGGTGGCTGTCGGGAGCATGGAGACGGTGGCATGATCCACACCGCTCCGCGTAGATTTGCCGACCGAGTTGCAGCATCGCGAGCGATGTCCCGGGTTGGACGTCTGCGCTGGTGGGCACGTAGAGGGCCGGGCTGCACCCCTGCAATAGGAACGCAGTAGTCAGCACA
>DATJPR010000046.1:0-8060 GCA_035506295.1 Bacteroidota bacterium
CGTACACATTGGGCCCGCCCGTGCGTCCGATGTTCACCGACGTTACGCTCGGGTCGGGTGCAAGAGAATAGGTCAACGTAGCGGGATTGACAACCGCGAAAAAATCATCACGCGAAACGGATATTTGAGCATGAAGCTCGACGCCGGCAATCAGGATCATGAGGACGGGCGAAATGCTCCACAGAACCGTCCGTGGTGATCGGTTGAAGTAGCGCACTGGAGACCTCCCGGTGGTTTTCATGAAATGCCACATGGGCAAAGGGCCGCGCCGGAAGCCAGGGATCATCACAAATGCAGGATCAATATAAACGCCGTCGCGAAGAGTTTCAACGATTAACCCGAGGCTATTCCTCTTTCACTTGTCTCTTTTTCTCGGTAGAATTTGAGCAATCACCTCCATATTCAATCGAATCAAACGCGAGAGGCTTGCTCATGACCATCCGAGTTGGCGTTCTCCTATTGCTATTCGCGAGCCTGGCCGTCGGACAAGAAACCAGGCCGACTGCCGCGCAAATCATTGAGAGAATACAGCAGCATGTCGGCATTCCCTGGTTTGAACCCACCATCGACACATTCAAAGCGGGAAATCCGGCAGATACTGTCCGCGGCATCGCAGTGACGATGATGGCAACCTTCGATGTGCTCCAGCGAGCCGTGGCCAAGGGCGACAATCTCATCATCACGCATGAGCCGACATTCTACGGTCACGAAGACCAAACGGCGAAGCTCAAAGACGCCAACGATCCCGTGTATCTGGAAAAACAGAAGTTCATCGACGAGCATCGGCTCATCGTCTGGCGCTTCCATGACCACTGGCACGCAAGGAAGCCGGACGGGATTCACGCCGGCATGGTCCGTGCCCTGGGGTGGGGAGCGTATCAGGACAACGACAACCCATTCGTCTTCCACCTTCCATCAACGACCCTCAAGGAGCTTGCGCTGTCGTTGAAGGAGAAACTCGGGATTCACACACTGCGCGTCATCGGTGATTCGGCCGCGTCATGTTCGACCATCAGTCTCTCGGAAGGATTTCCGGGCTTCGACATGAACAGGCGGTTTTTCCAATTTCCGGGTGTCGAGGTGATGGTGATGGGCGAAGCGCACGAGTGGGAGACCATCGAATACGCCGCCGATGCCGTGAAGGAGGGGAACAAAAAGGGGATGATCGTCCTCGGCCACATTCCATCGGAGCAAGCAGGGATGGAAGAGTGCGCGCGATGGATGAGAGAGTTTGTGAAGGAAGTGCCGGTGGAATTCGTTCCGGCGAAAGAGCCCTTCTGGAAAACCTTGTAGGGACGTAGCCCGCCTTCGCTTATTAGCGGCAACCAAATCCGGCGGGTAAACATGCTACGTCCCTACGATGATTTCGTGGGAATGGATCGTTCTTTCAAATGAAGAATTTCTCCGTCGGCCAGAGCTGCTGAAACGTTGTGTTCATCCCTTTGCACACGAAGATGTACCGTCCGTTTTCGAAAGGCATACTGTATTTCGCACGCGTCGTCGTGATGAGCTGCACCGATTTGTATCGTCGGCGAAGATCTGCAAGATTGTCCTCGAGAGTGCGACTGTTGCCGATAATGATCGCGATGTCGCCCGTCTCCTTTCCCGGCCCCCAGAACCAGTAGCTGTTGTGTGCGCATCGGGCATCGGGTAACCCGTATTCCTTCCCGAAGAAATCCACTGCGCCGGCTTCACCGTAATTGCGGACGAAGATGAAGCAGTGCGCTTGCTCTTCCGGCGGCAAGGTTCTGTAGGCGGTCGCGATCGAATCCACCATCTCCTTCCAACCGAACTGATCGGCATAGTACTGGGGCAACTCCCCGAGAGAAGAATGTTCGTCCGGCCGGGGAACCAGACCGAGCGTATGCTCGTACTTGACGAGCTGTTCCACCGGGAGCACCGGGACCGCAAGCGGAAGAATGATTATCGCCATGAGAGCCACCAGCGCGGCGTATGCCGGTTTGAGCCAGTTCCAGGAAGTCTTCTGGATGATCTGCTCGAACAGGACGGCGCCTCCGGCCAGGAACGCGGGATAGATCGCCGAGAGGTAGTAAATCTTCGCATGCCCGGCGACCATCACGACGAAGACGACAGGGTAGTACCATGCCAGCGGTCGGTATCGGCCACCCTCATGCTTCCAGAAGAAGTAGATCCCTCCCAGCCACAATGGAGCATTCAGGACGTTGATGTCTTTGATCTGTCCAATGAGAAAATCCACTGCGCCCAGATTAATGTTTTTGTTCTCGCTCGCGTTGCGCATGAACTCCAGCGATGGGAAGCCGTTCGTGGCTTCCCAGATGACGTGCGGGAGGAACACAAGGGTGGCAATCCCGGCGCCGCACCAGAACCATTTGTCCGCCAGGTGTTTCCGCTGGCGCGTGAGCAACAGTCCCGCAACGAGTCCGATGATGCTGAACCCGACGGAGTACTTATTCTCGAGACCGAGCCCGACGACCAGACCATACAGCATCCAGAGCTTCGGCCGATCGTCCCGGAAGATCGAGATCACCGCATAGGCGGCAAGCGTCCAGAAAAGGACATCGAACGGGTTCATGCTGAAGAGTTTGCCGTGCCCGATAAGGCCGTGAGCGGCGACTGCCGAAAGGGCCGCCATGCCCTGCGCAAATTTTCCGCCTCCCAGTTTCCCCGCCATCAAAGCGGCAAGAACCACGACAATCGAGCTCGTGAGCGCCGGCAGAAATCGCAGCGCGTACAACGAGTCGCCGAGGACCATTCGGTTGAGCCAGAGAATGACGATCGAGAGCGGGGGCTGGTCGACGTACCCGAACGCAAGATGCTTCGTGCACGCGATGTAATAGAGCTCGTCGCGGAAGTAGCCGTAATTGGCGTTGAAGACCATCAGGAGCACGAACTGCAACATGGCGAGGAGATAGGGTATCCTCATCTCGGACGAGAACAGTGCTGACGTCGACGTTTTCGTCGGCAGGTCGGTCATGGGGGGTCTCCGTTTTCTCTCGGGTGGAAGAATTCAGGAAGGACACTAGCTCTTATACGCTCTTCTGCACGCAGAGTTTCTTCGCATCAGCGAACCGCTCGCGATGGCCTTGCTCCCCATTCATCCCCATGCGCCCTGAGTGATCGAGAAGCCGTCGAAGGCGACCCGCGAGACCGTCTCCGGGATCAGAAAATGGGTCTGGATCATCGCGATCAAATCATTCATTGATCCAAGCGGGGTTTTGCGCACCGAGCTTCCCCGGGTTTCGACGAGGGTCAGATTGTGCAGGACGGTGGACTGACGGTCGCCGAACTTGACGAGGAGGACGCAATTCCGGAATGTGGCCTGGGGAAGAAATGATTCGGCGATGGGATGAGCGAACTCTTCGATCCTTCTTGGCGCGGGGTTGACGATGTAACCGTGCAGGGCGACGCCATCCCGGTATTGGGAAAGACGCAAACGGCCTGTCGAGTCACGAGGGCTCAGCACATAGCGGTCCGCGCCGAACGTGATCTCATACTCAACAGCGCGATCGCACGGCAGCGGCTCAAAAAACGGCGCGGCGTAGCCGACGTCCACAAGATACTCTCTACCCTCAAGCTTGACCATATTGACGATATGAACGTCGGGCTTGCGCATGTCAGCACCGCAAAGAGAGACATCGTACCCGAGCGCGCTCAGAAGTTGGTGCAGATGGAAGTTGTTGAGATAACACGTTCCACCAAAGTGGTAGCGTCCGATCCCGTCCAGGAACTCACCGCAGTCAACCAACCCCGTGATGCCGCCCTTATTCATGCGATAGAGTTTCGAGACATTTTCGAACGGGATCCTTCTTAGGTGCTCATGGACGATGCGTGTTAGCGCCTCCAGCGTCGGAGCAGATCTCGGAAGGCCGAGGATCTCGAGATATCGTGTGACTTCTTTCCCGCTGATACTCATCGGTTGTCTCGTCCCTCTCTTTCACTGATCTCCAGGCCCACCCGTAGTCGGGTTCAGATGTCTCTTCATGGCGTTCTTCTTCCGCACTGCAAGCGCGAGGAGAAGGAACACGATGCCCAGACTGACAAACGTCGTCGTTCGCACAGAGGTGGCTCCCGCGACGAGAAACAGCACCGCAAGAAGTACAAACGCTGAACCCGACTGAAAGAATCTTTTCATCGCTGCCTCCTTCCAGGACCGGTCTTGTGCAGATGTTCCGTACAGCCGTTGTGGTCGGTCATGACAGGATCCGCTGGAGCTCGAGCTCGTCCCTGATGGGGATCTCATTGTCTCCGACCGTCGGGATCTCCGGTTTGAGAGCTCTGGCGTGGGTGACGGCGTTTCTCCGCAAAGCGACGAGCTCGAAGCCGCGTTTCTGATAGAAGCGCAGTGCGCCGACATTGTCGTTCGTCGTCACAACGATCATCCGCACGCAACCAGCCTCCCGTGCAATGCTCTCCGTCTGCCGAATTAATGCCGATCCGACTCCTTGACCCTTACGGAGGCTGTTCAACGTGACGATTTCGCAGACGCTTCCTTCAATACTATAAGTGAGCAATCCAAGGGTTCCCCCTGCGTCGACTGCGACAATGCCGGGGAGTTCGTCGGCGTGGCGCAGATTGCCATTTGTGACGATGCTCGAGGAGCCCCAATGTTGACGGAGGAGGGTCGCCACCCACGGATGATCGTCGGGCCGGGTCGCGCGAAGCTGGATTTCTGCTGGTTGCGCAGTGAGAGAACCGCTGTTGCATTTCTCGGGTGATGCTTCGCTGATCAAACCAAACTGAAGAAGGTGATGATAGCAGTGTTTGAAATGCGCGCGCTGCCATTCATCGGCGTCGAGCGGGCCGAAAATCGGATGCACGAATTTCTGCGTGGGGTTGCGATGGGCGTGATCGATGAACCGATGACATTCTTCGCGCAAAACCCTTTTTGCTTCTTCCAGGCCCGGGAACCTGAACGGTGGAGGAGTTTCTCCCAGAAGGGGATTCTTGAAGAGATGAGGCGTAGTGTTGTTATTGAAGAGAAACGGTTTGGCGCGAGCGATCAACCTCTCCGGCACGACGCGATCCGTTTTGACCCGTCCCGTGGACAATTCGAATGCCCACGCGAGATGTTCCAGCATATGCTGGGCGGACATTACTCCCCAGAGCGGCCGACTCTCTTCGGTCAATGCATCGAGGGCCGTGAGGAATGTGTCGCCTAGGAATGTCAGCCGGACCGTAGGATCGTTTACTGCGAATGGAACAGCCGTCATCGGGACTCGCGCTCCTATATGCCCCCGCCCGACGAGCTGCAGACGGTCGGGCGGGAAGGAAAGGATGATGAATGGTAGGTCCGTGCTTGGCGTTCTTTTCGGACGCCTAGAAGATGAACCCTAAGACGAAGCAGAACTCTCCTCCGTTGTAGCTCCTTCTGCCTCCCACTTCGCTGTTGAAATTCTCCATCACGTGATATCCTACATCAGCCCCGAGCTTGAAGTGGTTCCCCAGGAAAAAGTCAATTCCCACACCGGGTCGCGCGCCGATTGCAGTCTCGACATGAGATTGCCGCTGCAGTATTGTGCTCGACGCCTCAGCCCCGAAGTACGGGCCGACGGCAAGAGACACGTACGGACGGATATTGTCCCCGGGTTCCGGCTGCGGGAGGTAGAATCGAAGGCCGAGAAGGACGGGGATAACGGCGCTGGCCTGATCGGTTTCGCCGAGGGTGTTCAACGTGGAAGACGCACTGGCGGATCGAAGTCCCCCGCTGAGTGTGAGGGAAATGCCTTCCCGGAGCCAGTACGCGTAAGCGAGGCCTCCGGAAAATCCATCGGTCCCAGCATGTGTTCGGATCCCCACGATTGATGTCGAGCTCGAAGCGCTGGCTCCACCCCAGAAGCCAAGGCTCATTTCGATCGATGATCTCCCTGCGAGTGCAATGTCCTGCGAGTACGCTGTTGAACCGACCGCGAAGATCACCGCTGCGAAGAGAAGCACCCTCATAGTCGTTGTCATTCCGTTCCTCCTTGTCAAATAAAGTGAAGCACTGCAGATCGAAGGAGCACATCAACAATCAGAACACTGATTGAAGGTCCGGACGTCCGGAAGACTCAGGGAGTCCGCGGAGGTCGCTCTCGACCTGGCGAGAGAGACGGAGAACATTGGCGAGATAACGCTACGATGAAATATAGAGAGCGACACAAGTATTGTCAACCGAAGACGCAAGAGGTAGAGCGATATCTGATAATTTCGCAAAGCTCACACGGGAATCTTGTTCGTCACCAAATGGTTTCTCAAATTATACGAGATCCAATGTCCGCCAGACACTAGCCGATCCGATTCGGCATCTCATACGGAAAGGACCTGTTCCAATGATAGCAGAACCAGTGGTGGTTGAACAACTGTACCATGCATCGGGATCGTTGGTATGGTCGGCTCTCACGGAGAAAGACCGGTTGAGAAAATGGTACTTCGAAGTTTCAGATTTCAAACCCGAAGTCGGATTTGAATTTCATTTCACCGCGGGGACGGACAAACAAAAGTGGCTGCATCTGTGCAAAGTCACTGAAGTAGTCCCGCTGAAAAAGATTGCCTACAGCTGGCGGTATGACGGATACCCGGGCATATCCCATGTTTCGTTTGAATTGTTCGAGGACAAGGGAAAGACAAGAGTGCGGGTTACACATACCGGGATCGAGACCTTCCCGCAGGACGACGACAGCTTTGCCCGGAGCAATTTCCTGGCAGGGTGGAAGGCGATACTGGGCGAGACTTTGCAGAAATACGTCGGGGAGAATGCTAAGAGTAGAAAGTAGGACGTAGGAAGTAGGAAGAAAGATGATGCAAGGGACTCTGAGGTCAAGCGTGCCGCGATATCTTATCGCCATCGGTAGCATCCTCCTTGCGATCGAGGCGACCTCCCAACCCAGAGACGTTTTCGTCATCAAAGGCGTCGTTCGCGATTCCGCGTCGGGACAGCCGATCGAGAATGTCAATGTCTTCCTTGCCTCGACATCTCACGGCGTAGGGACGGATCATAACGGCCGGTATAGCCTGACGGCGATCCCGCGCGGTCGCTACTCGCTGATCTTCTCACGCGTCGGCTATGAGTTGAAGGCCCTCGGGATCGATATCACGGGACGCGATACGCTTGTCCGCAACGCAACTCTCGCACCCCGCCTCATCTCGCTGACCGATATCGAAGTGTCGGCGAACAATGCAGCCGGCTGGCATCGGAACTTCGAACTCTTCTCCCGTATCCTCCTCGGCGACGGCCCGAACGCGGCGCGATGCGAAATCACCAACCCGGACGTCATCAACTTTCAGTTCGATCCCAAGACTTCCATCATGCAAGCCGCAGCTCCCCAACCGATCCACATTGTCAACAGAGGACTGGGCTACGATGTGCAGCTGTCCATTTCCGAGTTCCGGTGGAACACCAAGGAGGACTTCGGGTATTTCCTCGTGTACCCGCTCTTCGCACCGCTTCAGCCTGCCTCCGCGGAGGAGTCCAATGTCTGGCGCGCCAACCGTCGGACGGCCTATGATGGCTCCTTGCAGCATTTTTTTCGATCAGTGTATGACGGCAAGACCGACAAAGAAGGGTTCGTGATGCAAAAGGGGGATATGGAAGATCTCAGACACGATCGGGGCAAGTATGTTTTTCCGGAGGAGATCAGGGTCGAGCGACTCAGGGACTCGATGTACGGGCGATGGACATTCGACGGTTGGTTCAGGGTCAACCGGAAGGGAGAGAGCGGGATACGCGCAAGCTACCTCGAGCTTGACAGGCAAGGGACGTTGATTGACCGGTTGGGGTCGCTTGATGATCCTCTCTCCGTAAGACTCCTTGGCCGATGGGCAAAGGAACGTGTGAGCGAAATGTTGCCGTTGGATGAGGGTGATACGATCGACGCCCGGCCTTCTTCCGGGATGCGATCGAAGCACTGAGAAGACAAACGGTGCTCAGCAGGCAGCGCAAAGCACCGTTGTACAACAAGAGTGTCATCGGCGATACCCGACTCAGCTTCCCTTCCGAATATAGATGTTCCCGTTGAAGCTGTTGAATTGGATTTCCTGTCCACCACCGTTGATCGTCCCGCGCATGGCCTTCTCCAAAGTGAGCTTGAACTTCCCCTTGT
>DATJPR010000047.1:0-3807 GCA_035506295.1 Bacteroidota bacterium
TTCCCCACGACGGGCGACGGCTTCCTCGAGTGATGTCGGAACCGGTCGGAGCCTGCCCTCGGCCATCGCCACCATCTCGCCCTCGTGTTTAAGGAATCCATCCCACAACGCAACAAGACGCTCGATGGGTGGTTTTGAATGGAACACGCCAAGTGCCACCAGTTCCCTTCCCTTAGATGAACGTAATACGTACTCATACGGCACGGGCTTTGCCGCTGCGATGTATTGATGTTGCGAGAGTAAGAGATGTTCGAGGTTCACTCCGTCAATATATTCTGAGGAATGGATTAACGCAAGAATTCCAGATAAAAAAGGGCCCATCCGTAAGGATGGACCCGCCGACCCGATCAATCCTGACCGTTGTCGGAGTCGCAGCCGCAGTCACCGTCACAGCTGCATTCGACACAGCTGTCGTCTTGGTAGCACGTGCCCATCGCCTGCACCGGTGCGTTGAGGTCGGGACCGTCGATGAACCATGGCACTGTGGAAAGCGTGTCCTCCACGTGTTTTTCTCCTTTCGAGGAACGTTCGTCGATTGTGCGAATCGATGGCTGCCCTACTCAGTAACCGGGCGGCATAAGGACTATAGCACAGGAGCTCCGTTTTTGTCAACTTCTGGTGCTCACGAGAAGTTGACATTACTTATTATTTGGTATATAATTTGTTCATCTTTAACATGAAAGGAGGGGCCTCATGGGCGACCTCAGCAGTTCCTCGAAAGGCGAGACTCTCGTCGTACAGGATGGGGATACCCTCCTGCTTTACGGACAGCGAATCCGGAAACTCGTGCGTCTCCCTGGGACCGAAATCAATGAAGAGCAGCACATGCTCCTGAAACAGCAGGGCTTCTTCCAGGAGCTCAGTCATGTGCCTACCACCGACTTCTGCAATGTCTGGAAGGGTTACGGCTCTCTGATGCTTCTCGTCTCGCGCCGGTGCAACATGCAGTGCATCTACTGCTACGCATCAGCTCAGCCAGACGGCCCGATGATGTCGGTTGACCAGGCTCTCAGTGCAACGGACTACTACCTCAATCAGTGGGCCGGCTCTCTCCGAGTCTCGTTCCACGGTGGCGGTGAACCGACGCTCAACCACGCAGTTCTCCAAGCAGTCGTAGATCGCGTACGGGAGCGGGCATCCGGAAGAAAAGCAACGTTCTCGGTGGTCACCAATGGCGTGTTGTCTCCGTCCCGTCTCGACTGGCTCATGGAGAATCACTTCAACATCACCATCTCATGGGATGGACCGCCTGCCGTTCAGAACCGAAACCGCCCGCTTGTGGGAGGTAGAGCATCTTCCCAGCACCTCGAATCGACGGCACGCATTCTCGGTGACCGCGGGTATCCGTTCTGGGTCCGCTCCACGATCTCTCCCGCCGACGACATCCGGGAGACGGTCGCGTACTTCGCGAAGTTCGGCGTCAAGAAGATCCACCTTGAACCGCTGTTCCCCCACGGACGTGAGTACGATGAGATGCGGTTCGGGAGTGACAGTACGGACGACGTCGCGGCACCCGCTGCGAGCGAACTCGTCCGCCTCATGCTCGATGCCATCGCGGAGTGTGAACGCCACGGCATCAAGTTATCCAACTCTGTCATTGGAAGGGATCTGCCGAAATGGCGTGGCTCACAGTTCTGCGGTAGCGCGTGCTCCCGAGGACTTCTCGTCACCCATGACGGATCACTTACTTCGTGTTCGGAGGTTGTCGACAGCCAGGATGAAGCATCTCCTGTGTTCCACTACGGCACCCTGGACGCCGCAAGTGGATTGCTAGTCACGGATCAGCAGAAACGCGGCCTCACGGCAAAACGTCACGTGATGAACATTGGGCGATGTAGTGCGTGCCCCGTGAAATACGCCTGCGGAACCGGATGCGCCATCAAAGCGTATCGGTACTCCGGGAACGTCCTCGGAATCGACGCCGTGAACTGCGCGTATGTCAGACAACTGGTCCCACTCCTCATCAAACGGGCCGCGAAGAATCGAAACATCTAGTCAGAGGCGCCGAGTAATCGGCGCCTTTTCTTTTTATATCCTAATCAACGGGGTAGACGCGTGAGACGGCGGAGGAGATTTGGGATGGGGGCGACCAGCGCGCGAAGTGCCGGCTCTAGCTGCACTGCATGACTCGCACCGTAGGTGACGAATAAGCTATGGCCAAGCCCCCAGAGATGCTTCACGACGCCGTAGATGTGGTTGTTCCGAATAGCTGACTCAGCTTCGATGATGTCGATGAACACCTGGGGACCCAGCCACGATGTTACGTATTCCCAATACTCTTTGTCGTCGACGGACTTCCCGCCGGACACCTGTGCGTGCTTGATGTCGAACCACGCACGGTCACCAGCAACGCCGATACTGTTGAACATCTTCCGGTACCGAGTGAGGTGAGAATTCAGCACTTCATCCGCCGTGCGCCCACCGAGAGGTCTCCGGAAATAGATGTCCATTTCGCGGGTGAGAACCCAGTAGGCAACGTCGCTCGAGTCAAACCGTTCGGCAAGCCGCGGGAGGAGTTCCCGGTATTCGATATCGGCACACAACAGGCCGATGCCGTCACGCAAGCCGAACCACTCGGTCGCTCCGCCTTCACCATGAACTGCCACCGCATCCTCGAATCGCGTACCGATCGGCCCCATACCCGGCTCAACGATCGCAATTTTTGCTCCGTCGAGTTTCTTGAATTCATCCCACATCGATCGCATGAGAACGAACTGCGGGTCAGTCGCCGGCTTAAAATGCGCGGCCCCGAACACGATAAGCTTCTGATTGCCAGACTCGAGCGAATACGAATACGGCACGGGCTTCCTAAGCGCATCGCCTTCTCGCAGACCCAGGATTCTCACAGATGACGTATCGTTCTTATCCATCGTTCAGAGATCGCCCGGGTCAGTGCGGCCAAGAGTGGCAAGCATGCTGTTGTCACGACTGAAATATTCCGTAGCGACGGCTCGCACATCGTCGGCAGTAACCGCAGATAATTCCTGAATCTTTTCTTCGGGCGTCACGAGCCTGTCGAACCAAATGAAGCGCGGGAGCAAATCGTCGAGACGCGATACTGGATCGGCCAGGTACAATGCCTGAGCACCGGTCACTTGTTGCTTCAGCGTCTCAACGGACTCGTCAGTGACTAGTTCCGGAACCTTCGCAAGAACTTCCCGGATGACCCGAATGGTTTCGGCCGGGTCTTTCGAAAAAGTGGAGATGAAAAATGTGCCTGCATCCAGATACATATTCACACCCGCCGTAACAGCGTACACAAGACCCCTTTTATGTCGCAATTCCTCTTTCAAAAGCGCCGAGCCGCCGAGCGATAGCATCGCGCGAAGCAGGCGCAGTGCTGCCTGAGTCTTCACATCGCCAGCCGGTACCGTGTTGAATGATAATCGGATGTACGTTTGCGGAAGATCACGATTGATGTGTAGGTGTCGTGCGTATTTCGGCATGAACGGAACGGGATCATCGGCACCGCGTCCTCTCTCCCAGCTGCCGAAATGACTCTCCGCAAGTTTCCGTACGTCAGCATGGGGAACGCCTCCGACAAAGACGAGCGCGCTCCGGGCAGCCGAATAGAAGTCGTCCCGATATGCGAGAAGGGCCGGTACCGTTGCCTTGCTCGTGGTCTCCTGTGAATCGAGAATGGATCGTGCAAGAGGGTGTCCACGGAAGAATTCCCGGGCCGCGAGCATATTCAGTGCACGTTCATGGTCGACGAATTCAGCTTTCTCGATCTCCTCTAAAATCGGCTTCTTCTCGTTCTCCGCGACTTGAGGATCCATGTTCGGCTCCAGAATGATTTGAGAGAGC
>DATJPR010000048.1:0-5455 GCA_035506295.1 Bacteroidota bacterium
CGTGGGACATGGCGCGGAATCACTGGCAGATGGCGTAAGAGGGACGACCGATCGGAAGGACGGGCGATGGATCGGATTTCTTGGCAAAAGCTCCGAGGCGGTGATCGATTTCCATGAGGCTCGGACAGTGCGCAGTGTCAGAGTGGGGTGCCTGCAGGAGCAGGTGTCCAGAATCTTTTATCCCACGTCCGTCGAGGTCTCTTGCTCCGATGACGGAAAACACTATCGTGAAGCAGGGAGTATCGGCAACGGTCAGCCGCGGCTTGACGCCGAGATCCGCATACACGATTTCACCGTATCCTTCAAGTCGGTCACGGCGAGGTTCTTCAAGGTCCGCATTCTCAACTGTGGAACCTGTCCTCCCTGGCACGAATCTACCGGGAAGCAGGCCTGGATCCTTCTGGATGACGTGATCATAAAGTAGATCCAGGAGGCACCGGCAACGTCTTTCTGTTTGCCTCCCGACTCCTTGCTGCGTATTCTCAGTAGTCTGATCATACAGCGGCGGAGATTTGTTCTGCGATTCACAGTTTTTCAAAAGCAATCCACCGTTGACTCTCTCGCTTCGTTCGCGTAGCTTTCGCAAACCTAGCTTCTGGGCGCCCTCTACTTTTCCAGGGCAGGCTTCGCACGGACGGTTCGCCGGGAGCACACCATGCACATCCTTCGCTCGCACCTCTGCAGGACCATGCTCTCGATGGTCCTTTGTGTTCTTGCCCCCTCCACTTTCGCACAATGGTCTCGAACAGCCGGCCCGGAAGGCGGGTACGCCGAAGCTCTTCTTGCGACACAAGACTATGTATTGGTCGGACTGGAAGACGGCGGCGTCTATCGCTCGACGGATCTCGGCGCGACATGGCACTATGCCTCGGTTGGCCTGACTGCAGAAGGCGCAGGTGGAAATTGTTTTGCAGTCCTGGGGCCATATGTGTTCGTCGGTTCCGACAGGGGAGTGAGTCGATCGACAGATCAGGGGAGGACATGGACGGCCGCCAATGTCGGCTTCCCACCATACGGCACCTCGGTGTCGTCATTCGCGACGATCGGCTCCGCTTTGTTCCTGGGGAGTCCGTGGTATGGGGTCTACGTCTCGTACGACAGTGGCGCAACATGGATCAAGAAGTCGTCGGGGCTTACGGACACGACGGTGATGTCGCTCATCACGGATGCGGGACTCTTGTATGCCGGGACCAACGGGAGCGGTGTCTTCATCTCCTCCGATAATGGCGGATCGTGGCAGCCAGCCGGCGCCGGGCTCGGTGCAGGAAATGCGCAGAGGGTCTACAACCTGGTCTCGGCGGGCGGAACCGTCGTTGCCGGGACGCGTGCGGGAGCGTATCGCTCGACAGACAAAGGCGCGACATGGACCGTCGCTGCAACGGGAATGACGTCTCGTGACGTTTCAGCGCTTGGTGTACACGGGACGGACTTCATTGCTGGGACGTACGGGGCCGGCGTGTACCGTTCGACCAACGGAGGCATTGATTGGTCACCATCGTCCAACGGATGGACGGATGGGAATGTGCGTGGATTCGCGTTGGCGGGAGGGGTCCTCTTTGCCGGCAACTATGGCAAAGCGGTAGTCTACACGAGCACCGACAACGGATCCGACTGGACAGCCAGCGGAAGCGGTATCACGTCGAAGACTATCTGTGCTTTGTGGAGTACGGGGAGCAATGTGATTGCAGGCACGAGCGATGGCCTGAACGTCTCCACCGATGGAGGCGCCAGCTGGGGGAGCGATGCGCATTTCCTGAATACGACAATGTACGGGTTCGCGAGCCTCGGGAATCGCATCTATGCCGCAACCGGCGGCAAGGGGGTGTTCGCATCGACAGACCAGGGGGCGTCGTGGTTCGATGCAAACGGCAATTTTCCTGTGAGCGGTTGGGTACCGGTGTATTCGGTGGCAGCTGACTCGCCTTACGTCTACATCGGGGCTGGAGCCGGCGTCTATCGATCATCAGACAATGGGTCGACGTGGGAACCGGCGAAGAACGGAATGACCGACAGCGTCGCATATGCCATGTGCGCGGCGAACGGAACACTCTTTGCGGGGACATCGACTCTGATGTATGTCAGTACAAATCATGGTACGACCTGGTCCGCTTCGACCAACGGTCTTCGAAGCTACAAAGTCCTCAGTATTGTCAGCGTGGATGGCGCTGTGCTCGCTGCGTATGCTTTTGGTGGAAACCCGACGGTCTACAAAACGACCGACAACGGACAGTCGTGGTATCCGGTCAGCCAGGGTCTCGCAACGTACTCCACGACGATTCAAACTCTTTGCGTTGACGGCCACAATGTGTTCGGAGGAACCAGCGCCAATGGGGTTTGGCTTTCCACCGATACGGGAGAGAACTGGGCGGATGTCAGCAACGGTCTTAGCGGACCGGGACTAGACGTAGCTGCGCTGACGGCAGCAGGCGGGTATCTGTACGCGGGAATGGAACGCGGCGGGGTGTGGAAACGGCCGCTCTCGGAAATGATAGTCTCGGTCAACGGAAGGGGACAGCCGAGCTTGGCGACGGAATTCAGGCTGGAGCAGAATTATCCGAACCCGTTTAATCCAAAAACAGTTATCAGCGGACAGTGGACAGCGGACAGTAGGATACGGCTTGTGGTGTATGACATCCTTGGACGAGAATTGGCAGTGTTGGCTGATG
Source organism: Bacteroidota bacterium (assembly GCA_035506295.1). Taxonomy (GTDB): domain Bacteria; phylum Bacteroidota; class Ignavibacteria; order UBA10030; family UBA6906; genus DATJPR01. Next base: position 2,667 of record DATJPR010000048.1, read on the forward strand.
GTAAATACCCGGCAGGAAAATTCACGTTCACCTTGGACGGAACTCACCTCTCCAGCGGCGTGTACCTCTGCCGCCTGACCGCGGGGGCTCATTCTGCGGTGATGAAAATGCTCTTGCTCCGATAAGCACGGTCGTCAGCCGATAATCAACCATCGACAGTTTCTCCCGTGGGCGATCCACTGTCAACTGTCGACTGTAAGCTGTCTGCTGCATGATGCATTATTCCTGCTTGCTGCTCGTGGAATATTCGCGTCTCCTCTTGCACCATGACGCCTAATATGTCTTTAGTGCGCCTTCGAACCCCAGCGTCTTCAGAATCCTCTTCAATCCTTCGATGTTCATCGTCAGGCCCGTTTCGGCGTCCGGGTCCGTGTTCTCATTGATGACGCCGATCGGACCGTGGTAGCTGCTCCCCCCGATGATCTTGATCATCTTTGTCTCGCTATCGCCGGTCCCGACAGGCACAACCTTGCCGGGGGCGCCGCTCTGCAAACCCGCAATGTTGAGGGCGATGAGGTGGGGGAGAATCCTGGGGAAGAAATCGGGGAAGCTGTCGATCTGGGTCTCAGCATGATTGAAATTATAAACGATGCCAACGTTCGGCTGGCGAACATGGTTGAGAATCGCCAGGAGATTATCCGGTTCGCCGAACCAGCCGCCGTGATTATAAAGACCCACAGTACAGCCGATTTTCGCTGCGTCGATCGCCATCGACCGCACCATGGCCCCGACGACGGCGATCTTCTGCTTTTGCGTGAGGCTAGCGAGGCTGTCGTCCGAAGATCCATACGACCACCACAGCTGCGTCTTCACCTTGTGACGCTTCAGCGACGCGAGGATTGTCGCATAGTGTTTGTTGTTCTGTGGATTCGGGCCGTACGGCATCCAGAAGGCCTGCAAAAGAATGTGATGACGCCGCAGCGCCTCGAGTTCCTCATCAAAACTGGCAACATGTTCATCTCGCCAGTCATAGGCGAATTTCTTGAAACCGAGCTTGTCGAGCATTTGCGCGCGCTCTTCCGGACCTCGCTTTTTCACATCGAAGGGAACGATGCACCATGCCACGAGATTGTCTCTCGCGAACACCTGGCCGGTCGTTGAATCGGCGGGTTTTCCATGCTGAACGCTTGCATTCATTGTCAGAACCAGGGAGATGATGAGAAGAGGTCTCATAATGACGAATCCAAAATCTGAGGTTGATGGAGGCAACTCTTTGAGGCATAAAGGGAAATATAGTGTGATTTGATCGAAATCGCAGCAACAGTTTGGGGCTCAGCGCATGCCGCTTCCAGTATGGCAACGGGGTAGACTATCGACGCCCGAGGATACGCTGCTCTGGAGGGCGGTCTCGGTGCCTGCGAACAAACAGATTTTTTTGTTGACAAGCTCAGATCTTGGGCTTATATTCTCCTCGTCCTGTTCCGTTCATGGCTTCGCCGGCAATGAGCCGAAGGTCCGATCCTCAAGCTACGAATTTGCCTGAAGCCGTATCGAAGGCCCGTTGACGGCTAACCCTCATTCTGCCCGACACGCAGTGGTCTGATGCATGACGACACACGTCGGCATCGAGACCCGGCGGTCATCATTCTGCCTGGTACGAGTCGCAGTGAATTCACACTGACGCGATGCTTTCGCATTCCTCGCCACATGCTGTTCTCATCATCCACATCCCTCGGAGGAACGAATGCAAAGATCAATAGTGGTTCTGACTGTGTTGCTGCTCGTAGCGGTAGTTCCTCTCTTTGGCCAGTTCAAGGATCAGGGGCTGAGTGCCGGAGTCTCCGGCGGCGTCGCCAAAGGGATCACACAAAATACTACGGACAACACGGGTTTTAATGTGCAGGCCTTCGCCCGGTACCCGTTGCTGAAAAGCTACGTCTTCGGCGAACTCGGCTACAGAATAGGCCGGCTAACAGGAGCCAATCTCGACTACACGACCGAAGTGCTTCCGATTGAGTTCCGTCTTCTTATCTCTCCGATTCCGAACAAAGTCTTCAGTCCGTTCCTGTACGCTGGAATCGGAGGCTTGCACTACGAGTTAAAGGATCCCTCGTCCGGCTACAGCGCCGACAGCAAGGTCAGCGGCTGGACAGGCGTGGTTCCCGTTGGCATTGGGTTGCCGTTCGCGCTGAGCGATAATATTGCCCTCGAGCCGTCCGGAGGGTACAACTACACGTTCACGAAGAATCTGAACGGTCAGACGACCGGCAAGAAAGACGCATTCTGGAACGCTTCGGTGGGCCTGGTCTGGCACGGCGAGAGCGGCAGCGCCGATCCGGACGGCGACGGGCTGTCGAATAAATTGGAGAAGCAATACGGCACCGACCCGCACAACCCGGACTCTGACGGCGATGGCTTGTCCGACGGGGACGAAGTGAACGTTTACGCAACCAACCCGGCCAAAGCCGATACCGACGGGGACGGGCTCAGCGATGGCGACGAGGTGAACAAATACGGCACTGACCCGACGAAGTTCGACACCGATGGGGACGGGCTCGGCGACGGTGACGAGGTGAACAAGTATCACACCGACCCGCTGGTCGTCGACACCGACGGCGATGGTTGGACGGACGGCGAAGAGGTGCGGGCGGGCAGCGACCCCCTCAACCCGCTTAGTTACCCCCGCAACCTGGCCCTGCACGGCACCGCCATCCTCGGCACGCAGCCGGACGTCGAAACGGGCACCTCCACGCCCTACACCCACGCGGGCGCTGCCACGGTTATCAATGACGGTATCCTCACCACGCATGTGGACACCTATAACGGCGGGACCGCCAACCAATCCGATT
>DATJPR010000049.1:0-43640 GCA_035506295.1 Bacteroidota bacterium
AGGACAAAAGACCGACGCGGGCCCGTCTGCAAGACAATGTTGCCCCGGAACTGGAAATTCCTCTCGCGACGCTGATCCTTATGGACGATAATATACGGAAACTTCGTTCTCATCGATGGCTGGTGAAGTCCGTACATGTCCGCGGGAATAACGAACGGGAGTTCGGGCGGGGTCAGGACCGTGAACCGCTGCGGCGGCTTCAGCGGGAAATGATACGTGAGTGTCTCGTTCACCGGCCACTCGCCATTCAGCGCCAAGGGAAAAATAATCTGCGTCGAGTCTGTCATTCCCCCCGGCTTAAGCGAGACAATGCGGAGGTCCCAAACCTGGCTTGCAGTAACGAGGTTCTCTCCCTGGGTGACCTTGACCGATACGCCGAGCAACGAACACCGCAGCGACTCAAGTCCGATTTTCCATTCCACCATGAGCCGCTGTTCGAGCGGACTCAATGAGCTGCCATAGACGGCGAGAACATGCTCCGATACGTCGATTGCACGGGCGACCGATGTCAGGTCCGCGCTCCTGACTCCGCCGGGCGAAGTAGTGATCGCCCTCTCGATGGCTCCCTGGACATCACTCAGGACATGGGAGACATGCGGGAGTCCTTTGATTAATTCCTGGGGGGCTGTCGGATGCGCTGCCACCTCGTCCCGGTTCGCGGCGACGTATTCCCTCCCCCGGTCAAGCCGGTCGACGAGCTGAAGACGCAGAGTCCTGTACGCCTTCCCGGCATCGACGGCGATTTCCATCGGCGAGACACGGAACAACGGATGTCGTCGAGAGAATTCTCCGGGCAACGACTTTCCGCTCTTTTCCACATAGAGGCGTGAGACCGACCACGGCATGATCCCCTTGCTGATGGCGGTGTCGATCGTTGTCGAGGCTGCCTGCATTGAGGCGCGCAGCACGCCCATCGCCGTCGAGTCTTCGCGTGTGGGATTCCCTTCTCCCCGGGAATCGGAACAGAAAACAACGACCTCGGGCTTGAAGGAGCGAATGGCATAGGTCAACCGTTTCGTGACCTCGGCGCTGTCCCAGATCGACCGCAGCATTGCTGCGTCGGGCGTGCCGGGGAGATCGCGCATGTTCACAAACCATGCCTCGCTGCCCAGAAGTGCATTCACGCGATCCGCTTCCAGCTTGCGCTGGCCGACGACCCAGATGGGAAATCGCGACAACGTGTCTCCCGGCGTCCCTTCGCCGTTGGTGAGATAGACACAGACAGTCTCGACCCCCTGGAAAAACCGGAGATAGGCCATCAGCGGCAGGTCCTCGTCTCCCGGATGCAGCGCAAGAACCATTACCACCGCGGGCGATTCAAGGTCGAGACAGCGCTGGTGGATCGCGGCCCGACCTTCCCCCGGGAGCCACCTCCCCTCAGCATGGCATGGGGAATCGGCGCCTGGGAACGCCAGGGAAATCAAGACAGCCACTACAGCGAACAGCTTCCTTAGGAGCACGGCATCCCTTCATAAATGCTCAGGACAAAAAAAAGCCGGCATGTCTCCATGCCGGCCTTCGAATGAACATAGTACCAAGGTTCAAGATGGCGACTAGAACCCAACCTTGAGGGTGACGACGTTGTTACCGGTGAAGTACTTCATGTGGCGATAGGCATAGTCGAAGGAAAGATCGACCCCGCTCACATTGTAGTGCAGTCCGGCACCCAGCGTGTAGTCATAGATGTAGCTATTTGCTCCGAGCACATCCTTGTTCACCTGCGGGGCGAAGGTGTAGCCACCGCGCACAAAGAACAGGTTGTTGAAGTTGTACTCCGCACCCAGATTGTATTCGTCATCCTGGTAGTTGTTGCTGCGGAACATCCCGCCGATCATCGCTGAGTTCTCGTCGTCGAATTTCCGCGTATAGCCAAGGCCGAGCTCAAGGCTTGACGGCATATCGGCAGACGCCGCCTCGACGGCATATTCCTGCGTGCCCCGCAATCCGGAGCCCGCCGTCGCCGTGTACAAAAGGCTCGGGCCGGAGAACTGCATCTGCGTCCCGATGTTCTTCACGGCGATACCCAGGTCCAGCCCTTCGACCGCGAGATTATGGTACTGGAGTCCGAAATTGAACGCAACGCCTGTCGCGCTCAAATCCATGATCCGTTCCGTCACCAGGTTCGCGGTCACGCCCACAGCAATGCGATCCGTGAGACCCTTGGCGTAGGTGGCACCGAGCGTAATGTAGGTTGGAGAATATTGTCCGCCTGTTCCATCCGGAAAATCCGTCGTCGTCTCGGCGATGTTCCCGAAATTGATGGATTTGATAGAGAATCCCAGGTTTCCAAAGTCTCCGGCCTGGACGCCAATGGCGCCATAGACCACATTGATGTCAGCGAAGTAGGACATGGTGGAGAATAGGCCTTCGACGCTGCTGTTCTGTCTGCCAAGACCTGCAGGATTCCAGTAGATGGCATCCACGCCGTTGGCAAAGATCATACTTGATCCCCCGATCGCTATACCGCGGGCTCCCACCGGGATCAGGAGTTCCTGCGCGCCAGCTGTGCCGATACGGCTCGGGTTGGCGGCGTCAGAGACTGCAACGACGCTCACCACAAGCAGCAGGCACAAGACCGACCGCATCATAGTGTTCTTCATAGATACTCTCCTTTGAATTCCGATTTCGCGTTGGAGATTATGCCTCCCCCTTTCCCGCCGACTGACGGGAAAGGAGAGAGGTATGGAGTCTTACCAGCGATCGAGGTATTGTTGTTCGGGAACAATTCCGAGTTTCAGGGTCTTGCTGACACCCAGATCCGGCATGTCGATGTAGATGATGTACATGCCTGCCGACACCGGGAACCCGGATTCGTTGTTGAGATCCCACTGCATGAATTGTGTGCTCGCGTCATTCTTCGCCAGCGTACGGACAAGGATACCCGCAAGGTTGAAGATGCGGATATTGGCCTTGGCCGGCAGATGGTTGAAGGTGACGAACCGTGCGTACTTGTTGATCTCCTGGGGATTGAATCCCAGGTACGGGTTCGGGAACACGTTGATCATCTTCACGTCGCCCTTGGCAAGATCGGAGTTGCCGATCGTGTTCGAAGGAGCGGTGAAGGTGAAGGTGACGGCCGGCGTGTTCACGTGGTTCGCAACGATTTCGAACTGGTCACCGGTCACCCACGCCGCATCCGCGCGGCGGGCGCACGTCATGACCCACATGAGCGGGGTGCTCGCATTGTTCGACATGTTCACCGCCAACGATGCATCCGGCGATGTGGTGTAAGGCGACTTGTAGATGAAGGCGAACTCACGCGCTACGCTGTTGTCATCGCTCGTGAGTCCAGGCCAGTATCTCCCATCCACCTTTCCACCTACGACGTTGTTTTCAAACGAACCGACCGCAAGCCGCGTTGGAGGATTTGTCTCCATATCCCATGCGGAGAACGGAACCGCATAATTGTAGTCCTGGTAGGGATATCCCGCCGCCTTGTTGATGATCCATGGCACAAACGAAGGATCAGCTGCGGTTGCCGTGGATGCTCTCAGAAAACGATACCCAAGAGAGAAGTTCGCGTCCGTGGGTGTCGCTTTCGGATCCCACAGGGCGACGTTGTCCACCGCAGCAAGCTTCAGGAGGACGGTATGATAGTCCGCGTTCCCGAGCGTGGTGCCGATGCCGCCGAATGCAAGGTGGCCTGCAGCGCCGATGGTACCCGCCGACTGGTCATATGCCAACGGGTCGGCAGCGGTGCTGAATCCCTCGAGGTTAAGACCCGCGAAGCCGCCGACCGGCGAGAATCGCCGGGTGCCGCTTGGGATCGACCACTCCTTCATGCCTACCGGCGGGCCCATGACCTTGAACAAAATGCCGTCCACGATCGCGTAGTTGTCGTCGCCGGACTGATTGGCCTGATTGGCGAGCACAACGGCGTTCGTGGTCAGGTCGGTCAGAGACCACGTGGTGTTTCCGTCCGCATCGGTCTGGAAGCCGACTGCGTAATGATGACCGGTCAGTTTTGTCGGATCGACAACAAGACCGATGGCACTACCATCTGACGGGACACCGCCTGCAGCCACGGTAACAACCGGTTGCAGCGTATCACCGGCAGCAGCTCCGTACCGGGTACCCGGGTTCACGCTGTGCGGAACGACAGGGAACATCGCGCCCGATGGGGCATCTTCGAGACTGTGCGTCCCTGCGGCCGCAGGCGGATTGGCATTGTAGCTGTACGCTGTAACACCGAAGTAGTACGTGTTGCCATTCACAAGCGGCAACCCGGTGGCCTTGCTGCTCGTAAGCGTCATGCTGCGAACAACGCCGTTGTCGGTTCCGTGCTGCAAGACCTCGATCATGTTGAGGTTCGTGGCCGGATCATAGATTGTGTCTGAAATCGCCTTGACCCCGTCGACGAGATCGTACGTCCCCAGCAGGATCGGCGTTGCTCCCAATGCCGGCGGTTGATACTCGTAGACATTGTAGCCTTCGAAGGTAAAGCCCTGATCGACAGTTCCTTCGGTCTTGTCGATGGTCTTTCCGTCACCCCACGTCAGGATGATCTTCCCGTCGAGGGCCGCAACTGCGACCGTCGGAGGGGGCGGAGGACCAGGAATCGTAAACAGATTGTCGTACGCTGCCTGCGCCTTGTCGTCAATTGACCGCAGTGCCGTGATGCTGGACAGCCGGTCTGCACCGACGCCGCCGAGGTTCGCCACGACCAGTTCCTGTGTGTCTCCTGCCGCCATCGCGAACGGCCCGGTCACCAGGCACATACGACGGTCTGCGGGGCTCAAGCCCGCCATGCCATCAACCCATCCCGCGCTGCCATCCGTCGCCTTCACGGGGTCGCCGTAGAGGCAGAACTTCGTGGTCGCGTTGGTGGTCGGGTCGATAAACGGCGTGCCCTGAGAGGCGATCAGACCATTCATCAGGTTATACCATTGAACGTTGCCGTTGGCACCCTGAGCGGGGTCCGTATACGCGGCAATCGTCGAGATGAAGAAGTCGAACCTGGTCATCGGAAGGTTCTTGTACCCGTACTTGCGATGAAGGCGGAAGATCGCCGAATCGCCCGGTGCAGGAACAAGCGGGCCCTGGAAGAAGTCGAAGCCGCCTGCAGGAACGGCCGTCCCGTACGTAGCATCGACCGACTGTCCGTTGTACACGTAGCCCAAGCTCCGCGAGGTATCGCAGCCGACAAAATCGTCGCCCGCGTCACCGAGGTCTGGGTCAGTCCATTGGACCAGGAACATGCTGTCGATCGGGGCGCCGCTCTTGTTGATGATCAGGCTGCTCGCGAAAATGGTGTTCCCGAGCGCGCCAGTGCGCTTGTAGCCCCAGATCGTCCGCTGCATTTCGATACCGATCGGCGGACATCCGGCCAGATTTTCTGTGCGAGCGTCGTTCACATCATTGGCCACATACCAGAGAGTCTGGTCTGCACCGGGCTGCCCCGGGATGTCTACGGTGGGATCATACTTTCCGTCCCCGTTGACATCCTTGTACGGCGCGCCTTCGTCCGCAGGCCATTCGTTCCAGTCCTGGATGTACTGGTTGTAAATGTCCTGGGCCGATTTGCTTTCGTAGCGGCCGATGTACGCGACCTCTTCGCTGTTGATCTTGTTCTGCACGGCATCGAAGGTCGTGTTCGGATTGATATCCGGACGGACGCGGTAGACCCGGTACTTCGCCAGCGTCGGATCGTCAGGTGTCGGATCCGTCGTCGCCGTTCCCGGAGTCAGGATGGCCCCCGCCTGTAATCCATGCCGATACACAGAGCCGCCGACTTTCGGTTGCGGTTTTCCACCGGGAGCATAGCCCTTGTGGAACCCGCCCCACACCACGCCATCTTCAAAGATGATGTGTTTGCCGGTGCCCTTGTAGAATTCGAAGCCTTCATTGTCAGAGGAAAACTTGTTGTACGATCCATCCCCGTTGTTCGAATAGTAGTTGAACACGTTGTTGATGAGGAACGGAGCGTACAGGTCATTGGTGCTCGTCTTTTGCAGTTTCGCGCCCTTGTCCTTGGCGGATACGCCGGCCATGGCCAAGGAGGCTACAAATGCCAGGAGAACTGCGACGGAACGAATCACCGTCCACATGCGTGGTTGCTTCATCATCGAAAATCCTCCTAGGAATTAGTAGTCCAATTTCAGGCCGAATCGAATCTGCCGCGGCGGCCCATAGTTCAGGGAATTCTCGCCGAGGACGGAAGCGCGATAGAAGCTGACATACTGTGGCCCATTTGCAGCGGCGTCAGCAGCTCCGGCAGCGGTGCCAAACCAGCCATCGTCGCTGGGATCACCCGAGCGTGAGAACACGTTGATCGGATTGTCGGTGCCGAGCAAATTGATGACGTAAATGTAGACATTGACGTCAAGCATGTCGCTGATGCTGAAGGTCTTATCCAACCGCGCATCGAGCTGGAAGAACCACGGAGTCGTGGAGGAGTTGATCGGTTCCACAGGAATGCGGAACCGCGGGTCGCCGGACTCCGCGTTCCCGGACAGGCGAGGTTCGACATTCAACATGGTGAACGCGTGTCCGCTGTTGAAGTTCAGCAGCAGATTCAGGCCGAGCCGTTCGAGAACCGGTCCGCCGTCGTTCTTCGCAAAACGATAGTCCAAAAGGATCGTTCCGCGGTGGTTCTGGTTCCAGTCCGCCGGGAACGTGTAGTGCGGCAACGCCACGACAGAGCCGGCTGACCAGAGACCTGCAGCGCTGGAGGGATTGGATCCCGTGGTGGTCACATCGGACATCGTATAGCTGATCGATGCACTCACCCGTTCCGTCCGGCGCATGCTGAACTTGAACTCGATCCCTTTCGCGGTGGAGAAGTCGCGGTTGACAAGGGCGGGATAGTTCGCGTTCGAGGATCCGGCTGCAGGAATGATATACGTGTACGCAATCTGGTCCTGGATATCCTTGAAGAACGCGTTGATATCGAAGGACGCGAAGTCAGAAACCTGCTGGGAGAACCCGGCCTCGTACTGCGTCGTCCGGGTCGGCTTCAAACCCCAGCCCCAGGTGGTCTGCGTGAAGAACCCACCCTTGGCGATACCTGCCATGTTCGAGGGCCCGAGGTAGGAATTCAACAGCTGGGTTTCCTGGATGAACTTGCCGAACTGTGCATGGAACACCGTCCGGTCGGTGACCGGGAACGAGAAGCCGATGCGCGGGCTGACCTGGTTGGTCTTGGCGGTCTGGATGATATTGTCCGCCATCAATAAATCCTGGGAATTGAACACCAGACGAGTCGGATCCTTCGCATCCTTGCTGTCCGGGTTGATATAGTCATAGCGCAGACCGATGTTCAGGATGATGTCGTTAAGCTCGATCTTATCCTGGACGTACGCTGCGCCAAACACCGGATGCCGCGGTCCCATATTATAGAAGGCGCCGTTGATGATCTGGTCAGCATCGATCTGGTTTCCGTAGACGTCGTAGCCATACGTGTTCGAACCGGTGCCGCCGATCTTCATCAACAGTGCCGTAAGGGCGTCTCCGCTGGCCTGCTGTGCCAGCTTGTACCAGCTGAGCACTCCCGCCGGAGCGTACTCGCGGATCGTGTACCGCTGGTACGACCCACCGAACTTCACTTCGTGTTGTTTCAGCTGATCGGTGAAGTCGATACGGCCGCCGAGCGATCTCTGGCTGCGGCGTTCAAACCCTGCGATTTGTGTGCCGGGTTGGTTGATGCCGAACGCACCACCCCAGAGGGAATAGGCGGTATAGTTGTAACCCGGTGATTGCAGATGATACCCAAGCGCCGCATTTGCTGCAGGATCGCCGTATTCGAACAGGTTCCCCCCGAAGTCGGGGTCCTGAGTGACGTACGATTGGGTATAGAAATCGAAATTCGCCTCGTAGAACATCGTCGGCGAGAGGACGTGCGAAATCTTCACGTTGCCGAACCCGTTCTTTGTGGTGTTGATCCCCAGCCGGTTCTGATTAAGAATATTGGCCAGGAACGTCGTGTTCTTCGACTTGTCGTAGGAATAGGAACCCGCAAACCGGACCTGCACCGGCGAGAAATCCATAAGGAACGTGCCGGCGCCGTTGATGGTCCTTTCCCATCCGCCGAGGGTGTTGCCTCCCGGCAGAACGATATTCAGGGTGTCAGGACGCGAGGCATGCAAGTACGTAACTGCAGGATCCGTGACGATAGCGTTCGCGCCGCTGAAGTTATACGGGCTGCGCAAATTCTGCGTCGGGTCTCCCAGGTAGGTCGCTTCGATGCTGCCGAAGAACCGGTACTTGTTGCTCATGATCGGACCACCGGCTGTGGCCGTCACATCCCCGTAGCCATAGGAAAATCCGCCGAGCTTCGACGGCTTATTCATCCCCATATACCGGTCGGTCTCCGCGAGAAGTGACGCGGTCCATTTGTCGGGATTGCCCGACCGCAGTTGTGTCTGCACGATACCGGCATTCGCTCCGCCGTATTCGGCATTGAAGCCGCCGGCCTGCACCTGGATCTGCTCGACCGCCTCGGCGGAGATGTTCACGGAACGTCCGCTGCGGACGACATCGTTGATGTTCACACCTTCGAGTGTGTAGCCAACCTCATCAGGACGGCCTCCACGAATATAGATGTTTCCACCCTGGATCACGACTCCAGGCTGTGTCTGAAGAGCCGCGTTGATCCCGCGCGCCGGGATATTATTGAAGAAATCATTGTCGATGATGCGCACGGAATTCGTGGCGTTCTTGTTCACCAGTGGGCGCTGGGCCACGATCTCCACGGTCCCGACGGTGACGCCTTCACTGGGGAGCTGGAAATTTGCTTCCGAGGTGAGGTCGTTGTTCACGCGCAGGTTCGCGATCGTGATCGACTGGTACCCCACGTACGTTGTCTTCAGCGTGTACGTACCGGCGGGCACGTTAAGGATAACATACTCGCCTGACACGTTGGTCGCCGCTCCCATCTGCGAGCCGACGACGACAACGTTTGCTCCCACAAGAGGTTCTCCTGTCCCCGCGTCCGTTACCTTCCCTCTGATTTTGCCGGAAGCAAAGACCAGAAAAGGAACGAAGGCTGCGACGAGTAGAGCCAGGAAGAGCTTACGTTGCATGTTGTGCCTCCTTAGTGTGTTGGCTAGGTTGAATCAAACAGCGTGTTATTCCTCGACAAATAGAAAATTCATTGGTTCACCCCTGAAACTTTTTTTCACGGGGATCGTATCATGAACTTAGTCTGTTGAGGAACTGCGGTGCATGAACGTCTCGGGATGGGCTGGGGAGGTTCTGCGCCGGCGGTGTTCTACACGTCCCACGGTTGTCATCGGGCGCTGCTTCGATGTGAGATGCATCATTGCGCGACGTAATGACTACAGCGGAAGCGAGGGTGTTAGGGATGATGATCGGAATGCCGTACCAATTCTACGCCCGGCTAAATTCACCTCCTCTGAGGACAACCAAGATTAGGTCTTTGAAAAAATTGGAATGAACCGGAAGGTCATTGATGGTGGTTGGAATATAAACAGGCCACCTTTCTTTGTCAAGTATTCTCCCAAATTTTCCGTTTTTTTGGCCTCATAGTTAGTCCTGATCGTCCGGGCTTCGATTTCATACCCCCTCCCCCTCGCACTTTCTCTTCTCTCTTTCGTATCTCCTTTGCGATTTTCTCCCCCTCCTTCCCTTCCTGAACGGAAGTTGAGCCGTCTTCCATGACGATTGGCAATCCACTATCCGAATCCGATTGTTGATCCACAATCCACCATCCACAACCAACAGCGGATAGGAGATCGTGGAAAAAAGGGATCTGGGATGTCGGCAAATATGAGAGAAAGGGAAGCAACTCTGATTCGTCAAGGAGCCAGAGCAACACGGGCGGCGGACAGCGCCTCGCCGAGCGACGGCGCCTTCATACAGTCTCCAACCGCACGTTCGATGCCATCTACCGCAGCAAGGATGTCCATGTCGTCATGGTACCCGAGGTTGGAGACCCGGAGTATCTTGCCGAGATATTGTCCCTGCCCGCCGGCGATCCGCACGCCATAGACGGACTGCAGACGATCGCGGAACTCCTTCCACTCCAATGCATTGGGCAACCACGCAGCCGTCACAGTTGGCGAGGGATTTCTGGAGAAGAGGCGCATGCCGATTGCCGACAATCCCGCCCGAATGGCCGATGCGTGCCGCGCGTGCCTTTTCCAGACCTCGGTGAGCCCTTCATCCTGGATCATGCCAAGCGACTCGTCCAGACCGACGATGAGGCTGATTGCGGGCGTCCAGGGCGTGTCATGATTCTCCCAGGATTTCAGCGCCCGTCGAAAGTCGAGATAGAACCTCGGGGTGACGGACGAGTTCACCGCCTGGATTGCCTTCGCGCTCAAGGCGGCGAATGTGAGGCCCGGCGGCAGCATCAGTCCTTTTTGCGACGCGGTGACGCAGCCGTCAATCCCCCACTCCTCGAAACGTAATTCGGCCGCCCCGACCGAGCTGATCCCGTCGACGCAGATGAGCGCCTCCGATTCATCCCGTATCGCCGAGGCGATGGTCCTGAGATCGATGATGGTCCCCGTGGAGGTTTCGTTGTGCGTCAGCAAGACGCCCCTCGCGTTCTTGTGCGCTCGCAGGACGTCGCGGACGCGGACGGCATCGATTGCTTCTCCCCACGGCACGGTGAGCTCCACCGGAACCATCCCGAACATCGTAAGCAGCTCGGTCCATCGTTCCCCGAACTTGCCGCCGTTCACCGTCAGGACGACGTCGCCCGGAGAGAAACAATTGACGACAAGCGCTTCCATCGCCCCGGTGCCCGAGGAGGTGAGCATGAGCACGGGACCTGACGTCATGAATACTGATTGCAGTCCCTGGTGTACCCGGGCGAGGGTCTGACGAAATTCCTCCGAACGATGGTGGGGCAACTCTGCGGCCATCCGCAAGGCAACGCGTTCAGGAACAGGAGTGGGACCGGGGGTAAACAGGCGGGTTTTCATCAAAAGACCAATTGACAATCGTGACTTGTCAATTGACAAGTCACCATCGGTGTTAATCGCAGACCGTTCCCGTGATCGAGTGCAGCAGCTCCGTTTTGCCGGTGCCGTCAAGCGAAGAGAACGGGATGATGTCCTTGCACCGGGAGAATTTCCCGAACACCTGCCGGGCATCCTGGATGTACCGGGGCATTTTGCTCACGGGGAGCTTGTCGGCTTTGGTGAGCGTGACGAGGAAGTCGATTTCGTAGTAGTCAAGCCAACCGACCATCATCATGTCGAGCTCCGACGGCTCGTGGCGCGCGTCGATCAGTTGGACAACGAGGCTGAGGGTGTCGCGGGTCTTCAGGTACTGCTCGATGAGTTTTCCCCAGCTCGAGCGGACCTGCGCCGGGAGGCGGGCATAGCCATACCCGGGGAGATCAACGAAGTAGAACTCCTTGTTGATCAGGTAGTAGTTCAGCTCCCGGGTTTTCCCCGGGTCACCGCTCTTGCGCGCAAGGGACTTCCGGCCGCAGAGCTTGTTGATGAGAGAGGATTTGCCGACGTTTGACCGGCCAAGAAAGGCAACCTCTTTCATGCCATCGCGCGGGATCTGGCGCAGATCGGCCGCTCCCAGAACGAATTCAGCCGAGGTGATCTTCATGCACTTGGCACTAGTGAGTTGGGGAACACGTTACGTCGTCGATGAAGCGGAAGCCGCGGCGGCCTTCTTCTCGGCGGGTTTCTCTTTTTTCGCGGCGCCGGACTTCTTGAACTTCTTCGGCTGCGCGACTTTCTTTTCGCTCTCCACGCGTCCCGTGATTTCCGAGCCGGTATTGAAGTCGACCAATTCGATCACCGCAAGCTCCGCCCCGTCACCCGGGCGTTGGCCGAGCCTGACGATCCGCGTGTAGCCGCCGGGGCGCGACCCGATCTTTTCGACGATCGTCGAGAACAGCTCACTGACCACCTTCCGGTCGTGGATCACGCGACCCACTTCCCGACGCGCATGGACGGCCGCAGCCGGGGCATCCGCCGCCGTTTGCATGGCATTCCGTGCGCGGGTGATCAGCTTCTCCACCACCATGCGGGTCTCTTTGGCCTTCGCGACGGTGGTCGTGATCCGCTTGTGGCGCAGCAGCGAGGTGGAGAGCGACCGCAGCAGTGAGCCCCTGTGGCTTGCGGTGCGTTTGAGTTTTCTTCCTGATTTGCGGTGTCGCATGATCTCTATCCCGGAAAAACGTTCATACCCTGTTGTTACTCGCCATCCTTTAGATACTTGTCGACGTCCATGCCGAACTTCAGCCCCTGCTCGTCGATGATCTCCGAGAGCTCGGCGAGCGACTTACGGCCGAAGTTGCGGAACTTCAGCAGCTCCGCTTCATCGCGGCGGACAAGATCGGCGATGGTCTTGATGTTCGCGGCACGGAGGCAGTTGTGCGACCGGACGGACAACTCGAGGTCGTCGACCGACGTGAGGAGGATCTTGCGGACCCGTTCCACCTCTGCGTCCTGCGGCGTCTCTTCCTTCACAGACTCCGGCTCCGCATCGAAATTGATGAAGAGCTGGATATGATCGCGAAGAATCTTGGCCGCGTAGGTCAACGCGTCCTCGGGAGCGATGGAGCCATCCGTGTCCACCTCGATGGTCAGCTTTTCATAGTCCGTCTGCTGGCCGACGCGCGTGGTCTCCACGAAATACCGGACGTTGGTGATGGGCGTAAACACGGAATCGATGGCAATCACGCCCGGCACATGATCCGGCGACTTGTTTTCTTCGGCAACCACATAGCCGACGCCGCGCCCGATCCAGAGCTGCAGCTCAAACTCGGCATCGGCATTTAGCGTGGCGATGTGCAGCTCGGGGTTGAGGATCTCGATGTCCGGCGACGCCTTCTGGATGTCCGCCGCCTTCACGTCCATGGGGCCCTTGAGCGGCACCGTGATCCGGTTCGTCTTCTTGTTCACCATTCTGAACCGGATCTGTTTCAGGTTCAGCACCACTTCCGGCACGTCTTCGACGACGCCCGGGATCGTCGAAAACTCATGTTGCAGCCCTTCGACCCGAAATGCCGTGACCGCAAATCCTGGAAGCGACGACAACAGAACCCGGCGCATGGCGTTGCCGAGCGTCACACCGTACCCCTTCTCCAGCGGTTGAACGATGAAGCGCCCCGTCCTGCCGGTATGGGTCGCCTCGTCCAGCTGGATCTTCTCCGGCATTTGAATCGTTCCGATAGTCATTGTCCTCTCCGCGATTACTTGGAATACAACTCGACGACAAGTTGTTCGTCGGCATTGAGCGGGATGTCGGCCCGCGCCGGAACGTCGAGAAACGTCCCGACCATCCCCGCTTTGTCAAGGCTCAGCCAGGGAAGCATGGCGTTGTCTTTCATCCGCTTCATCGAGGAATGCACGATTTCGATCGTCCGGCTCTTTTCCCGCACCCCAACCGTGTCGCCCGCCCGCAGCTGAAACGACGGGATGTCGACCGGTTTGCTGTTCACGAGAAAGTGACCGTGCGTGATGAGCTGCCGGGCGGTCTTACGCGACGGCGCAAACCCCAGCCGGTACACCACGTTGTCGAGCCGCCGCTCCAGGAGCTTCACCAGATTCTCGCCCGTGCGTCCCTGCTGCTTCAGCGCCTTTGCGAAATAATTGTGGAACTGCCCTTCCATCAGACCGTACATCCTGCGGATCTTTTGTTTCTCCCGGAGCTGAATGCCGTACTCGGAGATCTTCGTCCGGCGGGATTGTCCGTGCTGACCCGGGGGAAACGCCCGGCGTTCCACCGGACATTTTTCCGTGAAGCACTTCGTGCCTTTCAGAAAGAGCTTTTGCCGCTCACGCCGGCACAGCCGGCAGCTTGGAGCAGTGTACCTTGCCATGAAGGAGTATCCTTTGCGTTCAACGATCCATTACACTCTTCGCCGCTTCGGGGGACGGCATCCGTTGTGCGGAATCGGGGTCGCGTCCCGAATGCTGGAAATCTCCAGCCCCGACGTCTGCAACGCCCGAATCGCCGCCTCGCGGCCGGAGCCGGGCCCCTTGACGAACACTTCCACCTTGCGCAGGCCGAGCGCATGCGCCGCTTTTGCGGCGGCTTCCGCCGACGTCTGCGCAGCATACGGCGTGTTCTTCCGTGATCCCTTAAAACCATTCTTTCCCGCGGATGACCAGCTGATCGTGTTTCCGTAGACGTCCGTGATGGTCACGATCACGTTGTTGAACGTCGCCTTGATAAAGACTTTCCCGCTGACGTCAACCTGGATCTTCTTGCGTCGTTTGGTGGTATCAACTGCCTGAGTCTGAGTGGGCTTTGCCACGGTTCCTCCGATGTCTATCCTTAGGCCTTAGGTCTTCGCGGCCGTCTTCTTCTTGCCCGCGACCGTCTTGCGGCGTCCCTTGCGCGTGCGCGAGTTCGTCCTCGTGCGCTGACCGCGAACCGGGAGCCCCTTCCGATGCCGGATCCCGCGATAGCAGCCGATGTCCATCAACCGCTTGATGTTCATCTGGGTATCGCTGCGCAGGGCGCCTTCAACCTTGTAGTCGGCGGTGATGATGCCCCGGATCTTCGACACCTCGTCGTCATTGAGGTCGCCGACCTTCTTGTCATACGAAATGCCGGCCTTCGTCAGGATCGTCCGCGCGGTATGCCGCCCGATCCCGAAAATGTACGTGAGGCCAACTTCCGACCGCTTCTTTTTGGGTAGATCGATACCCGCGATGCGTGCCACGCAGAGCTCTCCTTTCGAATCTTCAACCCTGACGCTGTTTGTGTTTCGGATTCTTGCAGATCACGCGCACCTGCCCCTTGCGGCGTATGATCTTGCAGTTGTTGCACATTTTTTTCACCGATGATCGGACCTTCATTGCCGGCTCCGTCGCTGTGTCTTCGTTACTTGTACCTGTACGTGATGCGCCCCTTGTTAAGGTCGTAGGGCGAAAGCTCCACCGTGACACGGTCACCGACGAGAATTTTGATGAAGTTCATTCTCATCTTTCCGGAGATGTGCGCCAGAACGCTGTGTCCGCTCTCCAGACTCACTTTGAACATCGCGTTCGGCAGTGTTTCTGTGATGACCCCGTCAACTTTTATCGGACCTTGTTTGCCCATAGCGTCGTGAGAATCTCCGTTGCTAGCGTGTGAGGATGTCCGCCTCGCCGGGCCGAACAACGACCGAATGCTCAAAATGCGCGGAAGGTCGTCCGTCGGTCGTCCTGACCGTCCACCCGTCCGCGTCCACCATCACTCTGTATGTGCCGGCATTCACCATGGGCTCTATCGCCAGGGTCATGCCCGCCTGAAGAACCAGCCCGGTCCCTCCGACGCCGAAATTCGGCACCGCGGGATCTTCATGCAGGTTCTTGCCGATCCCGTGGCCGACAAGATCGCGGACGACCGAGAACCCCGCCTCCTCCACATGCCGCTGGACCGCGGAAGAGATGTCGTGGAGGCGCTTCCCTTCCGTCGCGTTCCGGATCCCCTGGTAGAGAGCCTCTTCCGTAATCTTCATCAGCCGTTCACGCTCGTCGGAGACCCGGCCGACGGGGAACGTCCTCGCCCCGTCACCGAAATAGCCATTCTTCTTGACGCCGACATCGATGGAGACGATCTGCCCTTCTTCAAGGCGTTGCCCACCCGGAATGCCGTGCACCACCACATCGTCGATCGACACGCACAGCGTTGCGGGGAACAAATTCCGCTTGTCGCTGCCGTATCCCTTGAACGCCGGCACTCCACCCTGCGCCCGGATGTACTCTTCCGCGGCCCGGTCAAGTTCCTCCGTCGTCACCCCAGCCCGGATCAGCGAGCCGACCAGGTTCAGCACTTCCCCCACGATCTTTCCGCTCTCCCGCATGAGCGTGATCTCACGCTCGGACTTGATACCGACTTTAGCCATGATCTGCGGTCAGCGCGTACGCCCTCTCAGTTTGCCGCTCTTCATGAATCCGTCGTAATGCCGCATCAGGAGATGCGACTCCACCTGCTGCAGCGTGTCGAGCGCGACACCGACCATGATCAACAGGCTGGTGCCGCCGAAGAACTGCGCGAAGCTCACCGTCACGCCGAACCGCGACATAAAAGCCGGAAGGATCGCGATGATCGCGAGGAAAATCGATCCCGGCAGCGTGATCTTCGTAAGAATGTTGTCGATAAAATCCGCCGTGTGCTTGCCCGGACGAATCCCCGGGATGAATCCCCCCTGCTTCTGCATGTTCTCCGAAACGTCCTTCGGGTTGAAGGCGATCGCCGTATAGAAGTACGTGAAGAAGATGATCATCAGCCCGTAGAAGAACGAATAGGTCATCGACGTGTACTGGAAGTACTGCGACAGATTCTGCATGAACTCGCTCTCGGGGAAGAACGTCAGCACCGTGCTCGGAATGAACATAATGGACTGCGCGAAAATGATCGGCATGACCCCGGCCGTGTTCACCCGGAGAGGGATGTATTGCGTGACGCCGCCGTAGACCTTGCGCCCGACCACGCGCTTCGCATATTGCACCGGGATTCTCCGTGTCCCTTGCGTCACCAGGACGACCCCGGCAATGATCGCCACCATGACGGCGAGGATCAGCAGCGTGATCACAAGGTTCTGACTCACCTGGAACTGCTCGAGGATCGAATGCGGGAAGCGTGCAATGATCCCGATGAAGATGATCAGCGAGATGCCGTTCCCGATGCCCCGCTCGGTGATCTGTTCCCCGAGCCACATCATGAACATGGTCCCGGTGGTCAGGAAGATCACGGTGCTCATCGTAAAGCCGAGTCCCTGGATTTCCATGGGCACAATCGGTTGTCCCTCAAGGTTCAGGCTGGTCAGGCGTACGCTGACGCCCCACGCCTGCAACGCCGCCACCGCCACCGTGCCGTACCGGGTCAACTGGGTCAGCTTCTTTCTCCCTTCCTCTCCTTCCTTCGACAGCTTTTGGAAGTAGGGAACGACCGCACCCAGCAACTGGAGGATGATGGAGGAACTGATGTACGGCATGATGCCGAGCGCGAAGACCGCCGCATTCTTGAACGCGCCGCCGACGAACAGGTCATACAGCCCGAAGAGGGTGTTTGAAGCCTGACTCGCCTCCGCCCGGGCGAGCAGTGACGCGTCGACGCCGGGCAGGGTCACGTGGGCTCCGATCCGGACGACGACCAGCAGGGCCGCGGTGAACAGGATGCGCGCCCGGAGTTCCTGGATTTTGAAAACGTTGCGAAGACTTTCGCCGAGGGTTGCCATTACTGTTTCGCGCTCGCGGAAATGGATTGAACCTTGCCGCCGGCCTTTTCGATTTTTTCAACGGCCGACTTGCTGAACGCATGTGCACTGACGTCGAGTTTTGCTTTCAGCTCTCCGTTGCCGAGGATCTTCACCGCCGCATCCGCCTTCTTCACCATTCCCAGCTTCGCGAGAATCTCGGGGGTCACGATTCCTCCCTGGAGCCGCCCGTCATCCGCGAGCTTGTTCAACGACTCCACGTTCACCACCTGGAACTCCTGCCGGAACGGATGGAAGAACCCGCGTTTCGGGAGACGCCGCACCAGCGGCATCTGGCCGCCTTCGAACCACGCCGGGCGCGAACTGCCGGAGCGCGATCCCGCCCCTTTGTGCCCGCGCGTCGACGTGCCGCCGTGTCCGGAACCCTGGCCGCGGCCGATCCGCTTCGGCTTTCTTCTCGAGCCGGGGGCCGGCTTCAGAGTGCTGAGAATATCCTTCGCCATGTTCTGCCTTTAATGCTGAACGGATGAGTCGACTTCCTCCACCTTCACAAGATGGAAGACTTTCTGAATCATGCCGCGGATCTGCACCGTGTCGTTCTTCACGACCGACCAGTTCGGGCGGCCGAGACCGAGCGCCTCAATCGTCTTCTTCTGGGGCTCGATCTGGTCGATGACGCTGCGGACCTGGGTGATCTTGATTTTCTTTGCCATGGGACTCGTTCTCCTCAGTTGGCCGTCTGCGGCTTCGCCGCGGACCCGTTCGACCCTGTCGTCGGGGCAGGACCGAACAGCTCGTGGATGCGAATTTCCCGCCGTTCCGCCATGGTTTTGGCGTCCACCAGGCTTTGCAGTGCGGCCATGGTCGCCTTCACGGCGTTGTGGGGATTGGAGGAGCCGATGGATTTCGTCAACACGTCCTTGACGCCCGCCGATTCCAGCACGGCACGAACGCCGCCGCCTGCAATCAGCCCGGTCCCAGGCGAAGCAGGCTTGAGCATGACTCTGCCTGCGCCGAATTTCCCGGTCACCGCGTGCGGGATCGTTCCCTTGACGATCGGCACCATCACCACGTTCTTTTTTGCATCGTCCACACCCTTCGAGATGGCGTCGGCGACTTCATTCGCCTTGCCGAGGCCGATCCCGACGTGCCCGTTGCCATCGCCGACGACCACGATGGCGTTGAAGCTGAACCGACGCCCGCCCTTCACCACCTTTGCCACGCGGTTGATGTGAACGAGTTTGTCCTTCAGTTCAAGTTCGCTAGCCTTGATGCGTGCCACGATTGTTCCTCACAGTGCGTGTGTCGTTGTTGTCTCGCTGTCGGGAGAGGAGTCGAACCTCTACTAACGGCTCCAAAGGCCGCTGTCCTGCCATTAGACGACCCGACAAAACCTGGCCTCCCCACGCCTTAACAGGTGACTGGCCCAACATGGAAAGCACTAGAACTTCAGCCCGCCCTCGCGGGCTCCCTCCGCCACTGCCTTCACGACCCCATGGTAGAGATACCCGTTCCGGTCGAACACGACCGTCGTAATGCCTTTTTGTGATGCCGCCGCCGCAACAAGCTTCCCGACTTGCTTCCCGACGGAGATCTGTCCCTTGGCCTCCTTGAAGTTCTCCTTCACGCCCTTGGAGATGTCGGAGACGGCGACAAGGGTTTTCCCGGTGGCATCGTCCACGACCTGTGCATAGACGTGCTTCAAGCTCCTGTAGACCGTCAGCCGCGGACGCTCGGGGGTCCCCGCCATCTCCAGGCGGATGTGCTGCTTGATGCGCTTCCGGTTTTCGATTCGACTTTTCGTAATCATGGTGGATGTCACCCGTCAAAGTTTAGGCCTTGGCTCCGCTGGCCGCCGCAGCCTTGCCAGCTTTCCGGCGAATCACTTCGCCTTCGTACTTCACGCCCTTCCCCTTGTACGGCTCGGGCGGGCGGAAGGAGCGGATCTTCGCGGCGACCTGGCCGACAAGCTGCTTGTCGATCCCGCTGATCGTAATGTTGGTCTGCGTCGGCGCTTCGATTTTGATCCCGTCGGGCGGGACGAACAGAATGGGATGGGAAAATCCGAGCGCGAGCTGGAGTCTCTTCCCCTTCATTTCCGCACGGTAGCCGACGCCGACAAGTTCGAGTTTCTTGCTGAACCCTTCGGTCACGCCCTTCACCATATTCTGGATCAGGGCCCGCCACAACCCATGCAGGGCGCGTTCCGCTTTCTCGTCGCCGAGGCGGCCGACCAGCACCTGGTTGTTTTTGACTTCGAGCTGGATCGCGCGGTGCACTTCGGCGCCAAGCTCTCCCTTGGGACCAGCAACGGTGATCGCTTTCCCGTTGATATTGACCTTGACCCCTTTGTCGATGGGGATCGGTTTTCTGCCGACTCGTGACACGGCGACTATTCTCCTTGCGTATTCCCGGTTACCAGATTTCGCACATTACTTCACCGCCGATGTGCGCTTCGCGTGCCTGCCTGTCGCTCATCAGCCCTCGGGACGTCGAGATGATCGCGATGCCGAGACCGCCGAGGACGCGCGGGATTTCTTCCGCCGGCACATATTTCCGCAAGCCGGGCGTGCTCACGCGCTTCAGGCCGCTGATGACGGACTGCCCGTCGTGATACTTCAGTTGGATCCTCAGCAGCCCCTGGGTTTCGTCCGGCACCTCAGTGAAGCCGCTGATGAATTTCTGATCCAGCAGGAGCTGGGTGATGCTCCGTTTCAGATTGGACGTCGGGACATCCACCTTCTTGTGTCCTGCCTGGATTGCGTTCCGCAGCCGTGTAAGATAGTCGGCGACGGGATCGGTCATGGTCATGCGAACTCCTGCTTCTACGATCGAGAGTCTGTCCTGTTACCAGCTTGCCTTGGTGACGCCCGGAATCTTCCCGTCGAGCGCCAGCTCGCGGAATGCGATGCGCGACAGGCCGAACTTCCGCATATATCCCCGCGGGCGGCCGCTCATCGAACACCGGTGATGCAGCCGGGTAGGGCTGCTGTTCCGGGGGAGCTTTTGCAGAGCCTCGAAGTCTCCCTTGGCCTTGAGCTCCTTCCGGATCGCCGCGTACTTTGCGACGAGCTTCTCGCGCTTCAACTGGCGCGCTTTCGAACTGGTCTTTGCCATTCTCTGTTCTCCTGAATCCTGATCCCTCTACGAGGCTTTCGCCGTTTCCAGCACTTCCTGTCGTTTCACGAACGGCATCCCGAACGCCTTCAGCAGCTCGTACGCTTCCTGGTCGGTCTTTGCCGTCGTTACAAAGGTGATGTCCATGCCGAAGATCTTCGTGATCTTGTCGACGTCGATCTCGGGGAACACCGTGTGTTCCTTGATCCCCACCGTGTAGTTCCCCCGGCCGTCGAACGACTTGTCGGACAGCCCGCGGAAGTCGCGGATGCGCGGGACGGAGATACTGATGAACCGGTCGAGGAATTCGTACATAATCCCGCGACGGAGCGTCACACGGCATCCGATGGGCATCTTTTCCCGGAGGTGGAAATTCGAAATCGATTTCTTCGCCCGGGTGATGACGGTTTTCTGTCCCGTGATGGCCTCGAGGTCATGCGCTGCCGCCTCGACCAGCTTGGGGTCCTGGGTGGCCTGCCCGACGCCGATGTTGATGCAGATCTTCTCGAGTCTCGGCACCTGCATGACATTCTTATAGCTGAAGCGCTTCATCATGGCCGGGACGACTTCGCGCGGATAGGTCAGGGAGAGCCGTGCGACGACTTTCTCGCGCTTCCCGCTCTGCCGTGGAGCCTGCGCGGGCGCGCCCTCGCCTTTCTTTCCTCCGCCCGCTCCCTTCGTCTTCGCGGGTGCCGGCGTCTGCTTTTTGGGTTTCTCTTCGCTCATACCAGATTCGTCCGTACGTTGAGGTTAAACCGTTTCGCCGCTGCTCTTCGCGACACGGAGGCGCCGCGTGTGGCCGGTATCGTCCTTCACGATCTTCGCCCCCACCCGCGTCGGCTCGCCCGACTTGGGGTCGAGCAGCATCACGTTGGAGACGTGGATGCTTTCTTCGCGCTGGACGATGCCACCCTGCGGGTTGCGCTGGTTCGGGCGCGTGTGTCGCTTGATGATATTGACCCCTTCAACGATGATCCGCTGGCGGTCGGGGAACACCTTGAGCACCTTCCCCTTCTTGCCGCGGGCGTTGCCGGAGATTACAACGACGGTATCATTTTTCCGGATCTTCATTGCTGTTCCTGCGGATTAGAGCACTTCCGGTGCTAACGAAACGATCTTCATGTACTGCTTTTCGCGGAGCTCGCGCGCGACCGGCCCGAAGATGCGGCTTCCCCTCGGCTCTCCCGCGTCATTGATCAACACGGCGGCGTTCTCGTCGAAGCGAATGAACGACCCGTCTTTCCGGCGCGTCTCCTTTTTGGTCCGGACGATCACCGCCCTCGCGACGTCCCCCTTCTTGACGGCGGCGCCGGGGATGGCCGATTTCACCGAGACGACGACTAGGTCTCCGAGACCGGCATAGCGACGATCAGAGCCGCCGAGCACCCGGATGCACCGCACTTTTTTCGCGCCGGAATTGTCGGCGACGACGAGATTCGTTTCTTCCTGGATCATTGCTTACTCCATCGTCGATGGTGTTACTTCGCCTTTTCCACGATCTCCACCAGGCGCCAGCGCTTCAGTTTGCTCAGCGGCCGCGTCTCCATGATGCGCACCGTGTCGCCGACCCCCGCTTCCGCTTTGTCATCGTGGGCCATCAACCGGGTGGTCCGTTTGAAATACTTCTTGTACAGCTTGTGGGGAACCCTGCGCTCCACTTCCACCACGATGCTCTTGCGCATGCTGTTGCTGACGACTTTCCCGATGCGGATCTTGCGAAGGGTGGTCCGGTGAGGTTGCGCTTGCACGGCTGCGTCGGTCATGATGCCTTGGTCTCCGTCGTCTCGGGTTTCTTGGCTGCTGTCGTTTCGGCCGGGGCCGCGCTCTTCGCCGCTACCGCATTCTGTTGTTCCTTCATATGGATCATGGTCTTGATCCGTGCGATATCGCGCCGGACGGTGCGCACGCGAATGGGGCTCTCCAGCTGTCGCGTCGACAACTGGAAGCGAAGATTGGAGAGATTCTCCTCTTCGTCCACCAATCGTTTCCGGAGCTCATCAAGTGCCAGCTGGCGTATCTCGGTCATTTTCATTGAACAATCCTCGTTGCGAAAATCAGGAATCACGGATCAGGCTTCAGGGATGAGAGACCGGGGCCATCGATCTCCCCGTCTCGCACTCCCCCGCTCCCGCACTCTCACAGTTGTGCTATGTCCGTCCTCACGCTCACCTTCGTCTTGATCGGAAGCTTATGCGACGCCAGGCGGAGGGCCTCGAGGGCCGTCTCTTTCGTCGTTCCGCCGACTTCAAACATCACGCGGCCGGGCTTCACCACGGCCACCCAGTATTCCGGTGCGCCCTTTCCTTTCCCCATGCGTGTTTCCGCAGGCTTCTTGGTCACCGGCTTGTCGGGAAAGATCCTGATCCAGATCCGTCCTTCGCGCTTCATCATCCGGGTCAGCGTCACGCGGGCCGCTTCGATCTGTCGCTGGGTGATCCATCCCGGCTCGAGGGCTTTCAGTCCGTAGTCGCCGAACGCAATCCCCGCGCCGCGTGTCGCCTTTCCTCGCATGCGGCCGCGCTGGGCCTTGCGGTACTTCACTCTCTTGGGCATCAACATGGTGCTTGGTCCTCGTTCGAATTATGACGCGCGCCGCGAGGGCTGGCTCTGGTGCTGCTGGAGCGCCGCTTTGGTGTCGAGCACCTCCCCCTTGCAGATCCACACCTTCACGCCGATCGCTCCGTACACCGTCCGCGCCGTGGCCGTCGCATAGTCGATGTCCGCCCTGAGGGTGTGCAACGGGATGCGTCCTTCCTTGTACTGTTCGCGCCGGGCGATTTCGGCGCCGCCCAGCCGACCGCTCGTCATGACACGGACCCCTTCGGCGCCCATGCGCATGGCGGCGGTGATGGCGTTCTTCATCGCCCTGCGTAACGCGATCCTGCCCTCAAGCTGTTGCGCGATGTTCTCGGCAACGAGATACGCGTCCAGCTCCGGGCGTTTGATCTCGTTGATCATGATCTTGACATCGGTGTTCGTGATCTTCTTCAGCTCCTCCTCGAGCAGCGAGATTTCCTTCCCGCTTCGCCCGATCACGATGCCGGGACGCGACGTGTTGATCGTGATCACGACGCGCTTGGGGGTCCGCTCGACGACGATGCGCGCGATGCCCGCCTTCTTGAGGCGGCTGCGCACGTACTTGCGGATCGTCATGTCTTCGGACAGCTTCCCCGCGAATCCCTTTTCGTCGTACCAATTGGAGTCCCAGGATTTGATGATCCCGAGGCGGAGCCCCACCGGATGTGCTTTCTGTCCCAAAATTCCTCCTTGCGGATTCGGTTACTTCTTGTCGGACGCAGTGTCGGCGGCTTTCGCCTCCGCCGGCGCGGTTTTCGCCGTCGAGCTCGTCTTCGCGCGCGACTTGGCGGGGCGCGCGGCGCTTCCCTTTTTCGGCGCGACAGCTTCGACGACGACGGTGATATGATTCGAACGCTTGCGGATCCTGAACGCCCGTCCCATCGGGGCGGGGCTGATCCGCTTCATGGTCATCCCTCCGTCGACCGTGACCCGCTTCACGACCATGTCCTCGGGGTCCACGCGGCCGCCCTCGTCCTGGTTCTGCAGGTTGGAGACCGCCGAGCGGAGGACCTTCTCCGCGACTTTCGAGGCGGACTTCGGCGAGAAGTGCAGGATGTGCAACGCTTCGTCCACGCGTTTCCCGCGGATCAGGTCGACGACCAGCCGCATTTTGCGCGGTGATGTTCCCACATATCGGTTGATAGCTCGTGCTTCCATGACTGTCATCCTTCGGGCGCGCGGGTCACGCCGCCGTGGTGGTTTCTTCTTTCTTGATGCCGGGATGCGTGCGGAAATTCCGGGTCGGCGCGAATTCCCCCAGCTTGTGTCCGACCATGCCTTCGTGCACATACACGGGAATGAACTTGTTCCCGTTGTGCACGGCAAACGTATGGCCGACAAAGTCCGGGGTGATCGTCGAAGCCCGCGACCAGGTCTTGATCACTTTCTTCTGATTCGATTTGTTGAGCTGGGCCACTTTGGCCGCAAGCTTCACGCTGACAAAGGGACCTTTCTTGAGCGAGCGTGCCATAGCCGATTACTTTCTCCGTTTCACGATGAACTTGCCGGACGGCTTCTTGTGCGAACGGGTCTTTTTCCCCTTCGTGTGCCATCCCCAGGGAGACACCGGGTGCGGGTTTCCCTGCGGCGATTTTCCTTCGCCGCCGCCGTGCGGATGATCGACCGGGTTCATGACCACGCCGCGGGACTGCGGACGGATCCCCAGCCATCGCGACCGGCCGGCTTTCCCGACGCTGATATTCTCATGGTCGCTGTTGCCGACGGTGCCGATGGTCGCCCGGCATTCGAGCGGGAAATTCCGCACTTCGCCGGAGGGCAGGCGGAGCTGGGCGAACTTCCCTTCCTTGGCCATGAGCTGGACGCTCATGCCCGCGCTGCGTGCGATCTGTGCGCCTTTCCCCGGGCGCATCTCCACACCGTGGACGAACGTCCCCGCCGGAATGTTCGACAGCGGCATCGTGTTGCCCGGCTTGATCTCGGCATCGCCACCGGAGCGGAGGACATCGCCCACCGCCACGCCGGTCGGCGCGATGATGTACCGGCGCTCGCCGTCGGCGTATTGCAGAAGGGCGATCCTGCACGTGCGGTTGGGATCGTATTCGATCGCCGCCACGCGCGCATCCATGCCGTCCTTGTTCCGCTTGAAATCGATCACGCGATAGAAGCGCTTGTGCCTTCCACCACGGTGCCGGGACGTTATCCGGCCGGTGTTGTTCCTACCGCCAGACCTGCTGAGCGGCTCAATCAGCTGCTTCTCCGGACGCGTCTTCGTGATCTCGTCGAATGCCGAGACGGACATCCATCGTGTCCCTGCAGTGGTCGGTTTAAATTTGCGTATCGCCATGGTCGTGATATCCTAAGCTCGTAGTGTTCCCGCCTGCATCAGACGTTTTCGAAGAACTGGATCTGTTCACCTTCCTTCAGACGGACGATGGCCTTTTTCCAGGACGACGTGCGCCCGGGGAATCTTCCCTTCTTGGTCATCTGCGACTTCTGCTTTCCTTTCAGGCGAAGCGTGCGGACATCCAGGACGGTGACGTTGAACTTCTTTTCCACCGCCTTCGCAATGTCGATTTTGTTGGCGGACGGGGCGACTTCAAACGCGTACTGTCCTTTTTCCTGAAGTGCCGTCATCTTTTCCGTAACGATCGGGCGCCGCAAAATGCCGGTCATGATCTCTTTCCATCGATTGTGTTCTTGAAGGTATTCTCGAGCACTTCGACCGCGCTCTTCTGGATCAACAGCATCCTGTTGTTGAGGAAGTCATACGTGGAGGCCTTGTCCGCCACCATGACGGAGAGCGCGCGGAGGTTCCGGCCGGACTTGACAACGTTGGTGTCGCTCTTCGGCGTGAGCAGGAGCGTCTTGGTCGTGTCGAGGCCCAGAGCGCGGAGCACGCCGGCCATCTCGCGGGTCTTCGGCGCTTCGAACGAGAAGTCTTCGACGACCCTGATCTGCCCTTCCTTCGCTTTGACAGAGAGCGCCGACTTGCGGGCAAGACGGTGCACGGTGGACGGGAGCGCATTCTTATAGGACCGGGGCTTCGGCCCGAAGATCGATCCGCCGCCGACCATGACCGGGGAGCGATTGGAGCCCTGGCGCGCCATGCCGGTATGTTTCTGCTTGAACGGCTTCTTGCCGCCGCCGCGCACTTCCTCGCGCGTCTTCACTTTCGACGTCCCCTGCCGCTGGTTGTCGAGATAGACGCGGACCGCGCGGTGCAGCACCGGTTCGTTCGGCTCGATGCCGAAAATATCGGCGGAGAGCTTTACGGTCTCGCCGCTCTTAGTACCGTCTTTTCGATACACTTCGAGTTCCATCGCCGCGTTCTCGGATTGTTACGCTTTGAGTTTACGGATCTCCACGAAGCCGTTCACCGCTCCGGGGATGGATCCTTTGACGAGGAGAATATTGGAATCGGCGATGACGCCGACGACCTTCAGGTTGCGCACCGTCACCCGCGTCCCGCCCATACGGCCCGCCATGCGCATTCCCTTGAACACGCGGGAGGGATAGGAGGAGGAGCCGATGGAACCCGGCGCGCGCTCGCGGTCGCTCTGACCGTGGGTGCGGAACCCGCCGCCGAAGTGGTGGCGTTTCACGACGCCCTGGAAGCCGCGCCCCTTCGACGTGCCGATGATCGCCACGACGTCACCCTTGGTGAACACCGTATCGACGCGCAGTTCCTGTCCCGGCTGAAATTCCGCGCCGCCGTCCAGGCGGAACTCCCGCACGAAACGGAGCGGCTTGCTGCCGGCTTTCTTGAAATGCCCCTGCAGCGGCTTTCCGACCAGGCGCTCATTCTTCTCTTCGAAGCCGAGCTGCACCGACGTATATCCGTCCCGATCCTTGGTCTTGACCTGCGTGACGAAGCAGGGACCCGCCTCGATGACGGTGCAGGGGATGACCTGGCCGGTCTCGTCAAAGATGCTGGTCATCCCGATTTTTTTCCCGAGTAGTCCTGTCATACCATCGTCCATGTATGAATATACATCCTCATGCGACGCAGCTCCTGGCCGCATGCACCCGATGCCGTTTCATCCTCGTGGCCGGTAGAGCGAAGTCCCGCCTGAGGCATCCACCCGAATCAGAGGTATGGATTAGACCTTGATCTCGACGTCGACTCCCGCGGGGAGATCGAGTTTCATCAGCGAGTCGATCGTCCTGTTCGTCGAATTGAGGATGTCGATCAGCCGCTTGTGCGCGCGCGTCTCGAACTGCTCCCTCGACTTCTTATCGACATGAGGAGAACGAAGCACAGTGTAGACCGTACGCTTCGTGGGCAACGGAATCGGGCCGGAAACCACAGCGCCTGTCGACTTGACAGTCTTGATGATCTTTTCCGCGGACTTGTCGATCAGGTTGTGATCGTACGATTTCAGTTTGATGCGAATCTTCTGTCCGGCCACGTGTAGAGTTACTCCGAGTTATCGAAGACATTCCCTCCGCCGGATGCATCGCACCTGGCGGAGGGATGGTGCATGATTATTCGAGAATCTTGGTCACGACCCCAGAACCGACCGTGCGGCCCCCTTCGCGGATGGCGAAGCGGAGTTTCTCTTCCATCGCGATGGGAGTGATCAATTCCACGTTAAGTCCGTCGACGTTATCGCCGGGCATGACCATGTCCACGCCCTGCGGCAGATTCGCCACGCCGGTCACGTCGGTCGTGCGGAAGTAGAACTGCGGCCGGTAGCCGTTGATGAACGGCGTGTGGCGCCCGCCTTCCTCCTTCTTCAGCACATAGACCTGTGCGGTAAACTTCTTGTGCGGCGTGATGCTGCCGGGCTTGGCGACGACCATGCCGCGCTCCAGCTCTTTTTTGTCGATGCCGCGTAGCAGCAGTCCGGCATTGTCGCCCGCCTGGACTTCGTCGAGTTCCTTCCGGAACATCTCGGCGCCCGTGATGACGGTCTTCTTGTGCGCGCCGAGGCCGATCACTTCGACTTCGTCGCCGACCTTCGCCTTGCCGCGTTCGACGCGGCCGGTGCCGACCGTCCCGCGGCCGGTGATCGAGAACACGTCTTCGACCGGCATCAGGAACGGCTTGTCCGTCTCGCGCTGGGGTACGGGGAAATAGCTGTCGACCGCGTCCATCAGTTCATAGATGCACTTGAACGCAGGATCGTCGGGGGACGAATCCGGCTTGATCGCCTGTTCCATCGCCTTCAACGCGCTGCCGCGGATGATCGGGGTTTCGTTCCCGGGGAACTCATACTTCGTCAGGAGCTCGCGGAGCTCGAGTTCCACCAGATCAAGCAGCTCGGGATCGTCCACCGCGTCGACCTTGTTCATGAACACCACGATCTTCGGCACGCCGACCTGGCGGGCAAGAAGGATGTGTTCACGGGTCTGGGGCATCGGACCGTCCGTCGCCGCAACGACGAGGATCGCGCCGTCCATCTGCGCAGCGCCGGTGATCATGTTCTTCACATAGTCGGCATGGCCGGGGCAGTCGACATGGGCGTAGTGGCGCTTCGCCGTCGAATACTCGACATGGGCCGTGGCAATCGTAATTCCGCGCTCACGCTCTTCCGGGGCGTTGTCGATGCTGTCGAACGTCCGGATGCTTGACAATCCCTTCTTCGCCAGGACCATCGTGATGGCGGCCGTCAGTGTGGTCTTTCCATGATCGACGTGGCCGATGGTGCCGACATTGAGGTGAGGTTTATCACGCGTGAACTTCTCTTTTGCCATTGGTCTACTCCTCTCAATACGGGGATGTTGTGAACACAAGCGGGAAACCGTTACGCCGCGCCGGCCTGTTTCCCTTTGACCTTTTCAATGATCTGGTCGGCGACGCTGCGCGGCACTTCATCGTAATGCGAGAGCTCCATGCTGTAAATGGCACGTCCCTGCGTCATAGAACGGAGGATCGTGGAATACCCGAACATTTCCGACAGCGGAACGGCGGCCTTGATGACCTGTGCGTCCTTGCGCGGGCTCATCCCCTCGATCTTCCCGCGGCGAGAGTTCAGGTCGCCCATGACGTCGCCCATATACTCCTCGGGCGTCACCACTTCGACACCCATGATCGGTTCGAGCAGCACCGGGTTCGCCTTGCGCGCGGCGTCTTTGAAGGCGATCGAGCCGGCGACCTTGAAGGCCATTTCCGACGAATCGACCTCATGGAACGACCCATCATACAACTTCACCTTCACGTCCTCGACCGGATATCCCGCCAGCACGCCGTTCCGCATCGCCTCGACGATCCCTTCCTGAACGGGCTTGATGTATTCCTTCGGAATCACGCCGCCCACGATGCCGTTCTCGAACACGAACCCCTTCCCCTTCTCGTTCGGCTCCACTTCGATCCAGACATGGCCGTACTGCCCGCGCCCGCCCGACTGCCGGACGAACTTTCCTTCCTGCTGGACCTTCTTCCTGATGGTCTCCTTGTAGGCGACCTGCGGCTTGCCGATGTTGGCTTCCACCTTGAATTCGCGTTTCATCCGGTCCACGATGATCTCGAGGTGCAGCTCGCCCATTCCGCTGATGATCGTCTGGCCGGTCTCTTCGTTCGTGGAGACGCGGAGCGTCGGATCTTCTTCCGTTAGCTTCTGGAGCGCCTCGGCCATCTTCTCTTCGTCGGCCTTCGTCTTCGGCTCGATGGCGACGTGGATCACCGGCTCGGGGAAGGTCATCTTCTCCAGAATGATCGGGTCCTTCTCGTCGCACAACGTGTCTCCGGTCCGCGTATGCTTGAGCCCCACGACGGCGATGATGTCGCCGGCGTACGATTCCTCGACATCCTCACGCATGTTGGCGTGCATCCGGAGGATCCTGCTGATCCGTTCCTTGCGATCGGACACGGCGTTATAAATGTACGAGCCCTTGCTGAGCGTCCCGGAGTAGACGCGCACGTAGGTCAGCCGTCCGACGAACGGATCGGTCATAATCTTGAACGCCAGCGCCGCGAACGGCTTCGAGTCGTCGACCGCGCGGTACACTTCGTCCTTCATGTTCTGATGGTGCCCGCGGATCTTGCCTTCGTTGAGGTCCAGCGGGGACGGAAGGTAGTCCACCACCGCATCGAGCAGCATCTGGACTCCTTTGTTCTTGAACGAGGAGCCGCAGAGGACCGGGACGATGCTGACCTTGAGGCAGGCCCGGCGGAGGACCGCCATGATTTCTTTCGGGGTGATCTCCTTCCCCTCGAGGTACTTCACGAGGAGGGAATCATCCTCATCGGCCACGGCCTCGAGCATTTTCGTCCGGTATTCCTTGGCCTTCCCCTTCATGCTCTGTGGGATCTCAATTTCGTCCCACTCCGTCCCGAGCGTCGACTCCCGGTACATATACGCCTTCATGGTCACCAGGTCGATGATGCCGGTAAAGAGGTCGCCTTCGCCGACAGGGAGCTGGATCGGCACCGCGTTGGCGGAGAGGCGGTCTTTCATCATCTGGACCACGGCGAAGAAGTCTGCGCCGATGCGGTCCATCTTGTTGACGAACGCGATCCGCGGGACCCCGTATTTGTCCATCTGCCGCCAGACGGTCTCCGACTGCGGTTCGACACCGCCGACGGAGCAGAACAGCGCAATGGCGCCGTCGAGCACGCGCAGTGACCGTTCGACTTCCGCGGTGAAGTCGACGTGGCCCGGCGTGTCGATAATATTGACCCGGTGATTTCTCCAGAAGCAGGTGGTTGCGGCCGAGGTGATCGTGATGCCGCGTTCCTTTTCCTGTTCCATCCAGTCCATGGTCGCCGCACCTTCATGGACTTCACCCATGCGGTGCACCACACCCGTATAGAAGAGAATGCGCTCCGTCGTCGTCGTCTTGCCGGCGTCGATGTGCGCGCTGATTCCGATATTTCGTGTCCGTTCGAGCGGATACTGTCTAGCCATACGTCCCTACATCATCCCTTCGTGCTTACCACCGGAAATGGGCGAACGCCTTGTTGGCTTCCGCCATGCGGTGAGTATCTTCCTTTTTCTTGATTGCGTTCCCTTCGCCGTTCGCCGCAGCGATGAACTCCGAGGCGAGTTTCTCGGACATCGACTTCTCTTTGCGATCGTTGGCGTACGTGAGAAGCCACCGGATCGCCAGTGCGGTGCTCCGGTCTCCGCGCACCTCCGTCGGCACCTGATACGTGGCGCCCCCGACACGGCGGGCCTTCACTTCGAGCATCGGGCGCGTGTTTTGCACGGCCTTCTTGAAGACCTCGAGACCGTTCGGTTTGCCGCGCTCTTCAATGAGCGCAAGGGCCTTGTACAGGATTCCCCGTGCAAGGTGTTTCTTCCCCTGTTTCAGAATATTGTTGACGAATACCGAGACGAGGGCATCGCCGTACTTCGGATCGGCAAGCGTCTGACGTTTTGAAGCTCGTTTCTTTCTCACGGAGACCTTTGCGTGAAATTATGACTTTGCCTTCTTCGCGCCGTACTTGGAGCGCCCCTGTTTCCGGTCCGCCACGCCGGCGGTGTCCAGCGTCCCACGGATGATGTGATAGCGGACGCCCGGAAGATCCTTCACGCGGCCGCCGCGGATCATCACGATGGAATGCTCCTGGAGGTTGTGCCCTTCGCCCGGGATGTAGGCCGTCACTTCGATGCCATTGGTCAGGCGAACGCGGGCGACCTTGCGCAGCGCCGAATTCGGCTTCTTCGGCGTGGTCGTGTAGACGCGCGTACAGACGCCGCGCTTCTGTGGACATCCCGCCATCGCCGGCGCCTTGCTCTTGTAGGTCACCGCGTGCCGGCTGTTCCGGACCAATTGGTTGATCGTTGGCACGTAATACTCCCTTGCGCTAAAGGTTTGGAAAGTCTCAGTTAGCCTTTTAATGTACGAAAGAAAAAAAACAATGTCAACAAAAACCGTATTTCTCGAGGCGCTTGGCCGGATTTTGCGCACAGGATGGGGCCGGCCCCGGTAGGTGGTCGGCCGGCCCCAGCGCCTGTGGAATGTGGTGCATCCTTAGTCGTTGACGTCTTCCGCCGTCTGCACGGCGGTACGCGACCTCTCGGTTTCGTGTTCCTCCGCCGCGGACGAAGGTTCGCCCGTATCGGTCGGGACCACGGTGATGTTCCGGAAATGCTTGAGGCCCGTCCCGGCAGGGATCAGGTGGCCCATGATCACATTTTCCTTCAGGCCGAGCAGGGAATCCAGCTTGGCCTCGATGGCGGCATCCGTCAGCACCTTCGTGGTTTCCTGGAACGATGCCGCGGAGATCCAGCTGTCGGTCGACAGCGCCGCCGTGGTGATGCCCAGCAACACCGGCTCCGACGTCGCCGCCTTCGCGTCGCGATACACGATCCGCTTCTTGCCGCGCTTGCCGATATCGCTGTCGGTTTCCATGACGCGTCTGCGCGCGACCAGGGCACTGTTCTTGAACTTCGAATCGCCCTTGTTCTCGATGAACACCTTGTCCCGCAACGAGTCGTTCTCCTCCTCGAGGCGAAGCTTGTCCACAAAGTCGCCTTCCAGGAAGCGCGTGTCGCCCGAGTCGACGATCTTCACCTTCTGCATCATCTGCCGGACGATGATCTCAATGTGCTTGTCGTTGATCTTCACGCCCTGGATCCGGTAGACCTCCTGGATCTCGTTGACGAGATATTCCTGGACGGCGCCGACGCCCTTGATCCGGAGCACATCGTGTGGATTGATCGCGCCGTCCGAGAGGCGTTCGCCTGCCCGCACGGTGTCGCCTTCCTGCACGAGGACGTGCTTGCCGAGCGGAATAGGATAGTGCTTCTCGTAGGACTCGTCGTGACTCTTCACCACGACGTCGCGGTGACCGCGGCGCGGCGCACCGAAGTGCACGATGCCGTCGATCTCGGACACGATCGCGGGATCGGCGGGGCTACGCGCCTCGAAGAGCTCGGTAACGCGCGGCAGACCGCCGGTGATGTCGCGCGTACGCCCCGTGTCGCGGGGAATGCGGGCGACGATGGTGCCAGCCTCGATGCGCTGGCCGTCGTTCACGGCGAGGTGCGCACGGGTTGGGATGATGTACGAGCCCACCCGATCGCTCTCCTTGCCGAAGATTTCCACCGAAGGCGCACGCGTCCGATCGCGCGAATCGATGACCACCTTCTGAATGTGGCCTGTCTGCTCATCGTCGATTTCACGGTAGGTGAGGTTCTCGACGAGGTCATGATACTTCACCGTCCCTGACCGCTCGGACACGATGACCGCGTTGTACGGATCCCATTCATAGATGGTGACGTTCTTGCCGATCGTCGCTTCATCTTCCACCATGAGCATGGCGCCGTACGGCACGTCGTAGCGTGTGAGCACCCTGTTGTCATGATCCAGGATGTTGATCACGCCGCTGCGCCCGGCAACGATGGCCTTGGTCCCGTCATCGGACGGCACCGCAAGCACCTTGAGGTTCTCGTACTGGATCCGGCCGTCGAACTTCGCGCGCACGTCGGACTGGGACGCGATGCGGCTGGCTGTGCCTCCCGTATGGAAGGTGCGCAGCGTCAGCTGCGTGCCCGGCTCGCCGATCGACTGCGCGGCGATGATGCCGACCGTCTCGCCCGGCTGGATCAGTCTGCCGGTCGTCAGGTTGCGGCCGTAGCAAAGCGCGCATACGCCGCGCTTCGATTCGCAGGTCAGCACCGAACGGATCTCCACGGTTTCAATGGAGGTCTCGGCGATGCGCTCGGCCATGTCTTCCTCGATCAGCTCTCCGGACGCGATCAGCACTTCCCCGGAAACCGGGTCCACGACGTCATGAACGCTGACACGGCCCACGATGCGCTCCGAGAGCGGCTCTTTGACGTCCTCGCCTTCCTTCAACGCTCCGGTCACGACGCCGCGGATGGTGCCGCAGTCCTGCATGGTGACAATCGCATCCTGCGCGACGTCGACAAGACGCCGGGTAAGATATCCCGCATCGGCTGTCTTCAACGCCGTGTCTGCCAACCCCTTGCGGGCTCCGTGGGTCGAGATGAAGTACTCGAGGATCGAAAGCCCCTCACGGAAATTGGCGATGATCGGGTTCTCGATGAGCTCCCCGGTTGCGCCCGACAGGCTCTTCTGCGGTTTCGCCATGAGTCCGCGCATGCCGGCGAGCTGTCGAACCTGTTCGCGCGAGCCGCGGGCTCCGGAATCCACCATCATGAAGAGCGAATTGAAGCCGTCCTTCGACCGCTGGAGCGTCTCCATCAGCCGGTCCGCGACCTTGTTGCTGGTCGACGTCCACAGGTCGATGACCTTGTTGTAGCGCTCGCCCTGCGTGATGATGCCGTTGAGATACTGGTTTTCGACCTTGTCCACCTCCGCCTGCGCGGAGTTGATGAGGGTCTCCTTTTCGCGCGGGACGATGACATCGTCCAGCCCGACGGAGAGCCCGCCGTAGGTCGCGTAGCGGAAGCCGATCTCCTTCAGCTTGTCGAGGAATTCCGCGGTCTGGAGGTTCCCGACCTTCCGGAACACCGTGGCGATGATCTGTACGAGGCGCTTCTTGTTCATCAGCTCGTTGAAGAAGCCGACCTCCTTCGGCACGATCAGGTTGAAGATCACGCGGCCGGTGGTCGTTTCCACCAGCTGTGCGCCGATCCTCGCCTTAATGCGGGCATGCAGCCCCACCTTGCCGTGGTTGAACGCAATGAGCGCTTCTTCGGTCGAGGCGAAGAGCATTCCTTCGCCGTTGTCGCCGGGTTTGGACTTCGTGAGATAGTAGCAGCCCAGCACCTGGTCCTGGGTCGGAGTGACAATCGGCGCTCCGCTGGCAGGCGAAAGGATGTTATGACTGGAGAGCATGAGAACGCGTGCTTCCAGCTGCGCATCGAACGACAGCGGCACGTGCACGGCCATCTGGTCGCCGTCGAAGTCCGCGTTGAACGCCGTGCAGACCATCGGGTGAATCCGGATCGCCTTGCCTTCGACCAGCACCGGCTGGAATGCCTGGATGCCGAGCCGGTGAAGCGTCGGCGCGCGGTTGAGCAGCACCGGGTGCCCGTCGATGATATGCTCGAGGATCTCCCACACCTCGGGGCCCTTCTTGTCCACCATCTTCTTCGCGCTCTTCACCGTTTTCACCACGCCGCGTTCGATCAGTTTGCGGATGATGAACGGCTTGAACAGCTCGACCGCCATGTCCTTCGGGAGGCCGCATTCATGCAGCTTCAGTTCAGGGCCGACGACGATCACCGAACGGCCCGAATAGTCCACGCGTTTCCCGAGCAGGTTCTGGCGGAACCGCCCCTGCTTCCCTTTCAGCATATCGGACAACGACTTCAGCGCGCGGTTGTTGTCGCTCCGGACAGCGTTGACGCGCCGCGAGTTGTCGAACAGCGAATCCACCGCCTCCTGAAGCATCCGCTTTTCGTTGCGGAGAATCACATCGGGCGCCTTGATGTCGATCAGCCGCTTCAGCCGGTTGTTCCGGATGATGACGCGGCGGTACAGGTCGTTGAGGTCCGACGTCGCGAAGCGGCCGCCTTCGAGCGGGACGAGCGGGCGGAGCTCCGGTGGGATGACCGGGATGATGTCGAGCACCATCCATTCGGGCTTGTTCATCGTGCCGTCATCCTGCTCGCGGAACGCCTCGATGACGCGGAGGCGCTTGAGGGCTTCAAGCTTCTTCTGGGCCGACTTCTCGATCTTGATCACTTCGCGGAGTTCTTCCGCGGTCTTGTTGATGTCGGTCGCCTTGAGGAGGCTCTTGACGGCTTCGCCGCCGATCTGGGCGATGAATTTCCGCGCGTCGGTGTTCTCGAGGTCGTCGTGGTTTTCGGGAAGCGCCGCGAGGATTTCAAAATACTGGTCTTCGGAGATCAGCGACCCGGCCTTCAGACCGCTTGTGCCCGGCTGGATCACGACGTACGATTCATAATAAATGATGCGCTCGAGGTCCTTCGTCGTCATCCCGAGGATGTATCCGATCTTTGACGGCAGCGAGCGGAAATACCAGATGTGCACGATCGGCACGGCGAGGGCGATATGCCCCATCCGTTCGCGACGCACACTTTTCTGGGTCACTTCGACGCCGCACCGGTCGCAGATGATGCCGCGGTAGCGGATCCTCTTGTACTTCCCGCAGTGACACTCCCAATCGCGTGTCGGCCCGAAGATCTTCTCGCAGAACAGACCGTCTTTTTCCGGTCGGAACGATCGATAGTTGATCGTCTCGGGTTTCGTGACCTCGCCATGGGACCGCGCGAGGATCATGTCCGAGGACGCCAGACTGATCGTGATCTTGGTGAAGTTCTTCTTCTGATCTTTGGGTTGATGGAACAATGCCATGGTACTCTCCCGAGACATTCTTCGTTAGTCCAACTTCACATCCAGCCCGAGGCCCATGAGTTCGCGGATCAGGACGTTGAATGATTCCGGAACGTTGGCTTCAGGCAGGTTGTCTCCTTTGACGATCGCCTCATAGACTTTTGCCCGGCCCGAGACGTCGTCGCTTTTCACCGTCAGGATTTCCTGCAGGACATGTGCTGCGCCATACGCTTCCAGCGCCCACACCTCCATTTCTCCGAATCGCTGGCCGCCGAACTGCGCCTTGCCTCCGAGAGGCTGCTGGGTAATAAGAGAATAGGGCCCGATGGAACGTGCGTGAATTTTGTCGTCCACGAGATGGGACAGCTTCAGCATGTAGATGATGCCCACCGTCACTTCCTGGTCGAACCGTTCGCCTGTCCGTCCGTCGTACAGCACGGAGCGGGAATGCAGGTTGAGGCTGGCTTTTTCCAGTTCCTTCTGGACATCTTCCCACGTCGCCCCGTCAAAAATCGGCGACGCGTATTTCACGCCGAGGATCCGTGCCGCCCAGCCGAGCGCGGTCTCATACAGCTGACCGATATTCATGCGGGAAGGCACGCCGAGCGGATTGAGCACGATGTCCACCGGGGTCCCGTCGGGGAGGAACGGCATGTCGGCCACCGGGACGATGCGCGAAACCACGCCCTTGTTGCCGTGCCGGCCCGCCATCTTGTCACCGACGGAGAGCTTGCGCTTCTTGGCGACGTAGACCTTGGCGAGCTGAACGACGCCCGGGGGAAGTTCGTCGCCGAGCTGCACCTTGTTCTTCTCGTGCTTAAACTCCTCTTCCACCGCTTCGAGCTTGCCGATGTACGCCTGGTAGATCTTCGTGATGAGACCGTTCTTCCGCTTGTCGTCCGACCACTCGTTCGACGCGTCGAGCTTTTCAAGCACGTCGCATCCTTCGAACAGTTCGGCGCGGAACTGCGTCCCTGCGCGGAAGACCATGTTCCCGTCTGTATCGCGCACGCCCACCGATTTCTCGCCATCGAGGAGAATCGTGAGTTTCCGGATCAGGCGTTCGCGGAGGTCGGCGACGATCTTCCGGCGCTGCCGGTCGAGCGCGTCGGTCCGACGCTTGTCCTCGCGCTTGGATTCCGCGTCCTTCTTCTTGCGACTGAACAACTTCGTTGCAATCACGACGCCCTTCATCCCGGGCGGCGCTTTGAGCGAAGCGTCCTTGACGTCGCCGGCCTTCTCGCCGAAGATCGCCTTCAGGAGTTTCTCTTCCGGCGTCGGGTCCGATTCGCCCTTCGGCGTGATCTTGCCGATCAGGATGTCGCCCTCGACGACTTCCGCGCCAACGCGGATGATCCCGTTTTCGTCGAGGTCTTTCGTGGCTTCTTCCGAGACGTTGGGGATTTCCCGTGTCAGCTCTTCCTCGCCACGCTTGGTGTCGCGCACCTGGAGCTCGAACTCCTCGATGTGAATCGAGGTGAACACGTCCTGTGAGACGATCCTCTCGCTCAGGATGATCGCATCTTCGAAGTTGTACCCGTTCCAGGGCATGAAGGCCACGAGGACGTTCCGACCCAGCGCCAACTCGCCACCGTCGGTGGCAGCGCCATCGGCGAGAACATCGCCTTTCTTCACCTTGTCGCCCGGCTTCACGACCGCCTTCTGGTTGATGCAGGTGTCCTGGTTCGTGCGGAAGAACTTCGTGAGATGATACTCCACCCGCCGCTTGTCGTCGAACGAGAGGAGCGCTTCCGTGCTGCTTTCATCGATGTCGTACACCACCACAATGCGGTCGGCATCGACGTACTCCACGAGGCCGTTGCGCTCAGCAACGATCAGCGTCCGTGCATCGCGGGCGATCTTCTCCTCGAGCCCTGTCCCGACGAGCGGCGCTTCGGGGCGGAGCAGCGGCACCGATTGCCGTTGCATGTTCGAGCCCATGAGCGCGCGGTTGGCGTCATCATGCTCCAGGAAGGGGATAAGGCCGGCCGCGGGACTGACGATCTGATTCGGGGCCACGTCCATGTACTGCACCTGGTCGGGCTTGACGACCGGGAATTCGCCCTTCACCCGTGCCTTGACACGATCGGCTTCGAAATTCCCCCGCGTATCCAGTGGAGCATTGGCCTGCGCGATCGTGAAATTGTCTTCCTGTTCGGCGGTCAGGTACTCGATCTCGTCGAGCACCTTGCCGTTCTTCACCTTCCGGTACGGCGTCTCGATGAAGCCGAACTCGTTCACCCGCGCGTGGATGCAGAGCGAAGAGATCAGGCCGATG
The DNA here is from genome assembly GCA_035506295.1 of Bacteroidota bacterium. Classification (GTDB taxonomy): domain Bacteria; phylum Bacteroidota; class Ignavibacteria; order UBA10030; family UBA6906; genus DATJPR01. The sequence continues at coordinate 38,199 of DATJPR010000049.1, forward strand.
TTCGGACCTTCCGGCGTTTCAATCGGACAGAGCCGGCCGTAGTGCGTGTAGTGCACGTCGCGGACTTCGAAGCCTGCGCGCTCGCGCGTGAGGCCGCCCGGCCCGAGGGCCGACATGCGCCGCTTGTTCGTCAGCTCGGCCAGCGGGTTCGTCTGGTCCATGAACTGCGACAGCGGATTGGTCCCGAAGAACGCGTTGATCACGCTGCTGATGGTCCTCGCGTTGACGAGGTCCTGCGGCGTGAGGTTCTCGTTGTCGCGGATGTTCATGCGCTCGCGGATGGTCCGCGCCATGCGCGCCAGGCCGATATTGAATTGCTGCGCGATCTGCTCGCCGACGGTCCGGACGCGACGGTTGCCCAGATGGTCGATGTCGTCCACCGAACGCTTCTTCTGCTGCAGGTCGATCAGGTAGTTGATGATCGCAATAATGTCGGTCTTCGTCAGCGTGGTCGTGGAGACCGGGACCTCGAGACCCAGCTTGCTGTTCAGGCGGTACCGCCCGACATCGCCGAGGTCGTACCGTTTCTCGTTGAAGAAGAGCCGGTCGATCAACGTCTTCGCGGTGTCCAGATCGGGCGCATCGCCGGATCGGAGCTGTTTGTAGATCGTGGTGAGCGCGTCTTCTTCCGAGCGGACCTGATCTTTGGAAATCGTCTTGGCGATCACGGACTCTTCGCTCCCCATTGCAACGAGGAGGCGCAGCTTCTTCACGTTCTTTTTCTTGAGGAGTTTGATGTGCTCCTCATCGAGGACCGTGTCCTTGTTCAGGAAAATCTCGCCGGTCTTCCGGTCGACGACGTCGCTACACACGACCCGGCCCTGATATTCGTCAAGGTCGACCTTGGCGACATCGATCTCTTCGACGAGGTTGAAGAGCTCGAGGATTTCGTCGTCGGAGGAATACCCGAGGGCGCGGAGCAGCGTGGTCACCGGGAACTTCTTTTTCCGATCGATGTACGCGTACATCACGTTGTTGATGTCGGTCGAGAATTCAACCCACGATCCGCGGAACGGGATGATGCGCGCGGAATAGATCGGGGTGCCGTTCGGGTGGATCGACTCCGAGAAGAAGACGCCGGGCGAGCGGTGGAGCTGGCTCACCACGACGCGCTCGGCGCCGTTGATGATGAACGTGCCGCGGTGCGTCATCGTCGGCAGGTTGCCGAGATAGACGTCCTGTTCGATCGTGTTGACGTATTCCTTGCCGTTCTCGGCTTTTTGCGAGAGGCGCAGTTTCGCCTTGACCGGCACGGCGTACGTCAGACCGCGCTCTTCGCATTCCGGAACGGAGTATTTCGGCTTCTCGATGTAGTACTCGACGAATTCGAGGAGGAAGTTCTCGCGCGTGTCCGTGATGGGAAAATTCATCTTGAACACCGCCTGGAGTCCTTTGTTCCTTCGGCGGGAGGGCGGCGCGTCAGATTGCAGGAAGCTTTCCCACGACTCCAGCTGGATGTTGAGAAGATCTGGAGCGTCGATGATGTCGGGAATCTTCCCGAACGAAATCCGCTTGGTTTGGTTCTTCAAACCCCACTCCTTCACATGACGAATGAGAATGAATTGTCGCGGCGAAACACACGGCAAGCCGATAACGGCCCCGTGGTCGGGTTCGCATTATCGGCCTGCCGGCATAGCCAGATGATGATCATATCGAACGGATACTCGATGCTCTGGGGAATGAACTGTGACTGAGGGTCCCGGCGGTCCGGGAACCGCACACGGAGCATCTTACTTCAGTTCGACTTTCGCTCCGGCTTCTTCCAGTTCCTTCTTCAGTTTCTCGGCTTCATCCTTCTGCACTCCCTCTTTCACGGGCTTCGGGGCGCCGTCGACAAGGTCCTTGGCTTCCTTCAGTCCGAGACCCGTGGCCGCGCGAACGACCTTGATGACATTGATCTTTTGCGCGCCCGCTTCCTTGAGCATCACGGTGAATTCGGTCTTCTCTTCTGCGACCGGGGCTGCGGCGGCGGGGGCCATACCGCCCGCCATCACGACGGGTGCGGCCGCGGTAACGCCGAACTTGTCTTCGAGCGCCTTCTTCAGTTCCACCGCCTCGACCAGCGTCAGCTTCTCAATTTTTTCGACAATCTCAGCAACGACAGACATGGGATTCTCCTCGTGGATAGGTTACACACTTACGCTGCTTTCTTCTTGCCGACCTCGTCGATGACGCTGACGAGATCACGGATCACTGCCTGCAACACGTTCGGGACGCCCGCAAGAGGAGCCTGGACGCTTCCAAGAATCGCCGCCATCATTTCCTTGCGTGTCGGCATCTTGGCCAACTCTTCCAGCCGTCCTCCCTCGTACACCTGCTTCTCGATCACGCAGAGCTTCAGGGAAAGCTTCTTGTGCTTTTCCGTGAATTTCTGGATGACCTTTGCAGGAGCGACAGGGTCTTCGAACGCGAACGCCACAGCGGTCGGACCGGCGAGCGAGTCATATACCCCCTCGTAGCCGGCATGTTGCTCGAGCGCTTTCCGGATGAACGTATTCTTCACGACCTGGTACTGCACGCCGATCTTGCGGAATTCGCGGCGAAGCTCCGTCGCTTCTTCCACCGTCAGACCGGTGAAGTCCGTGAAGAACAGTCCCCGGGCGCGGCCGACAGTTTCCGCTACTTCCGTGACGATCTGTTCCTTCTTTGACCGTTCCATTGTTCTTTCTATGCGTCGTGTGTCCAGGGAGAAGCCCCGGTCGGGCACGTCAAGCTCCCGCCGGGCGATGAACACGGTTCATGAGTTGTAGAGTGCGTAAATTCTTCAGCCGACAGTGGACCGTCGGCAGTAATTCCTTTCGACGACCTCAGTGCGAAAGTCCGGCAACCTGCGTCTTGTCGATATGCACGCCCGGTCCCATCGTGCTCGACAGAGAAATGCTCTTGATGTACGTTCCCTTGGCAGTCGCCGGCTTCAGCCTGACGACGGTGGCAAGGAAGGCTTGTGTATTTTCAACAAGCTGCTTCGACTCAAAATTCGCCTTTCCGATCGAAGCATGGAGAATGCCCGCTTTGTCGACGCGGAATTCGATTTTCCCGGCCTTGACTTCCTTCACCGCCTTTGCCACGTCAGCGGTCACGGTCCCGCTTTTCGGGTTCGGCATCAATCCGCGAGGACCGAGGACCTTTCCAAGCTTTCCGACTTCTCCCATGACGTCAGGCGTCGCGATGATCACGTCGATATCCGCCCACCCGCCCTGGATTTTCTGCACGTACTCCGCGAGGCCTGCATGTTCCGCGCCCGCCGCTTTTGCTTCCTCATCGCGCGGAGGCTTCGCCAACACCAGGACGCGGACCTGTTTGCCCGTGCCGTGCGGCAGTGCGACGGTTCCGCGAACCGCCTGGTCGGCCTTCTTCGGGTCGACGCCGAGCACCACGGCGATGTCCACCGATTCCGTGAACTTCGCGGTCGCCGCCTCTTTGACCCGCGAGACAGCTTCTTCTATAGTATAGGCCTTCTTCGCGTCGATCTTCTGCGACGCCGCCTTGAAACGCTTGGATTGCTTCATTGGTGGTCCTTTGATGTGGTTCAGGCGCGTTGCAGGAGGTTTGTCTGGGAGTAGAACGTAGGAAGTAAGACGTAGGAAGAAAACGGTCTGGATCTCTGGCACTCGTCTTCTTCCTACTTCCTACATCCTACTTCCTACTCTCCGCCTCTCCCCGACGCTCCCACGTGTTTGTTAGCCTTCTACGGTAATTCCCATGCTCCGCGCCGTCCCCGCAACCATGCGCATCGCCGCTTCGATGTCGTTCGCGTTGAGATCGGGCATCTTCAGCTCGGCGATCTCTTTCACCTGTTTCTTCGTGACCTTCGCGACCTTGGTCCTGTTCGGCTCAGCCGAGCCCTTCTCGACCTTCGCCGCTTTGGCCAGCAGAACCGCGGCGGGAGGCGTCTTGGTGATGAAGGTGAACGACTTGTCGGAGAAGACGGTGATCACGACGGGGATGATCATGCCCGCCTGGGCCTGGGTCCTTGCATTGAACTGTTTGCAGAACTCCATGATGTTGACCCCCTTCTGTCCGAGCGCGGGACCGACAGGAGGAGCCGGATTTGCCTGACCGGCGGGGATCTGCAGCTTGATAAAACCGACGATTTTCTTCATGCGATCTTCTCTTTTCGACTGAATCCAACGCTGTTATTTTTCAAGCTCAACCTGGCTGAAATCCAGCTCGACAGGGGTTTTCCTGCCGAAGATGGACACCATAACCTTCAATTTCATCTTCTCTTCGTTCACTTCCTGCACGAAGCCGCTGAAGTTATTGAACGGCCCGTCGGTCACTTTGACAGCATCGCCGAGCTTAAAGGGGACCTCTATTACTTCAACATCCTTGCGTTCCTCAATCTTGCCGATCAACCGGCGGACTTCCGAGGGCTGGAGCGGGGCAGGTGCGTTTTTTGGCCCGACGAAGCTCAGGACAGAGGGCGTGTTGAGGATGAGATGGGTGACGACCTTGTCGAGGATCGCCTCGACCAGGATATAACCCGGGAAAAATGTCCGTGTCCGGCTCTTCTTCTTCCCATCCTTCACCTCGAACACCTTTTCCGACGGAACGATGACGGCGCCGACGCGGTCGGCGAGGCCTCCCTGCATCACCTCGTTCTCCAGATAGGCCTTCACTTTATTTTCGTGGCCGGAATACGTCCTGACCACATACCATTTCTTCTCCACGTCGCTCCTTGGTTAGAGGATCTGCTGAAGGATCCCGCTTACAATCATGTCGACGGCGTACACGAACGCACCGATGATCAGGCAGGACACGATGACAATCACGGTGGATTCGCGCAGCTCATCCTTCTTCGGCCAGGTCACTTTCTTCATCTCTTTGACAACATCGGTGAAGAAGTTGATGATTTTTTCTTTCATCGGCGTAGTCTCGATTTTCCGTCCGGCGGTTCCGATTGTGGATGGTCGATCGACGATCCACGATTGACAAGTGTTCTTTGCACGTCAGGAGGGACTCGAACCCCCAACCTGCGGTTTTGGAGACCGCTGCTCTACCAATTGAGCTACTGACGTATCGTCTGATGCACGGTCAGGCGCTCGGCGTGCCCGAACGGTCACCGGGTCTCCTTGTGAACCGTATGTTTGCAGCAGTGACGGCAGTACTTCTTGTATTCGACGCGGCCGGTCTGCTTCTTCTTGTTCTTGGTGGTCGTGTAATTGCGGTTCTTGCAGTCGGTGCATTCGAGTGTTATGATGTCGCGCATGGCCAGCGTCCGGGGTCGTGGTAATGGTGATCGTGAGCTTGCGACCGGGATTGAACCGGTGACCTCTTCCTTACCAAGGAAGTGCTCTACCAACTGAGCTACGCAAGCGGAACAATTTTAAAATTTAAGTTTTGTATTTTAAGTTTGTGTTTTCCGGCACGGGGGGGACAGACCTCCATTTCAAATCCTCTCGCGTGCTCTCCCCCAATTTTAAAACCTAAAATCTAAAACTT
>DATJPR010000050.1:0-6784 GCA_035506295.1 Bacteroidota bacterium
GGCGAGTGATCCGCCAGCGTTGTCGCATTGAGCGCCTTCGTCGGCGGCAGGGAAAGTCCTGCCTTGCTCAACGCCGTGTTGATGGGGGCTACGGTCCGATGAACGACGATGGACTCGACGTGAGGCGCAAGCATGTGAGCGAGCCGCTGCGCCTTTCCGAGCGCGTAGGCCGTGAGAATCGTTGTCGTGTCACGGCTCACATTCTCCCGGTATTGCCAGATCACCTGCTTGAAAATCTCGGCTTGCGTCTCCCACCGGAACACCGGGATCCCGAAGGTGCACTCCGTGATGAACCAGTGGCACCGCTGCTGTTCGTAGGCGTCCGTAAGTCCGTCGTGCTCGATTTTGAAGTCGCCGGTCACAACGGCGACGAACCCTTTATGTTCGATCCTCACCTGTGCCGAACCCGGGACGTGACCCGAAGGATGAAGCGAGACCCTGGCGCCATTCAGCTCCACCGGCTTCCCGTACTCCAGTGCCTGCCCCCTCGCCATTGGATCGATCCGCTTTCTGATCACTGCAAGCGTGAGGGGATGGGCGAGGACGGCACGGTGCCCCGCCCTGGCGTGATCGGAATGCGCATGCGTGATAACGGCCTTGCTCACCGCATGGCGCGGATCGATATAAAAATCCCCGGCCGGACAGTACAGTCCGGCCGGGGTCATCACAAGAATCGACGGTGCTGACATCGGAAGGCTCACATCCCCATCGTTCCAGTCGCCACGCCGACGCCGATCACGGTGGCGATGATTGCGCCCAGGATCATTAGGAGGATGAAGTAGATCACCAGGAGAACAACGATGGCGACCACAAGGTACACGACGACTTTGTCCGCCGGCGTTTTCTTCAGCACGGGGAGACCGAGGTACATCAGATAAATGCTATAGATGCTGGCCAGCATGGCGATGACGCCGAGAGCGGGGATAATGTTGAGGATGCCTGCCACCCAGCCGGGAGTATAGGAGTAAGCGACGAGCTGCACCGCCCTGCCGATATTCTTCTCTGAGCCGAAATTCGGCGCGAGGAAATCGATCACATAGGCCGTGAGGAACACTGCGAGAATCACGACGATGAAGGCCCCGACGGCCATCGCAATCATGTACGCCGTGGAAAAGAGGTGAGTGAACAGCAGTCCCCCGAGGATGGTGGCGATGAGGGGGATCAGCGCCAGCGGTATCACATAGCCGGTGATGATCTGGGACACGTTCGGCGTTTCGCCCGCGATAACAGCCCATTCCGTCTTCGGTGTCATGATGATATTCTTTGCTCTATCAACGAGATTCATGGGACCTCCGATGATGGTAGAAAGTGGCTGAAGCGTACTTCAACGGCTGTGATGTTGCATAACGTTGGGGAGTTCCTGGAAGAAGTACAACGACGTTTTGATGCCACCATAGAAGTGGCTCAGACTGAGAAATTCATCGGGAGCATGCGCGTTCTCGTCCGGCTGGCCGAAGCCCAAAAGAACGGTGTCCGCGCCCAGGACTTTCTTGAATTGCACCACGATGGGAATCGATCCCCCTTCGCGCTGGTACAACGCCTTCTTGCCAAATCCCGATTGCAGCGCTGCGATGGCGGCCTTCACCCCGGGGCTGTCGATCGGCGTGATCGCGGGCTCGCCGCCATGGAGCGACTGAACGGTCACCTGGACGGTGCGCGGCGCGATCTTTTTGATGTGGCGTTCAAACAGTTTCGCGATCTTGTCCGACCGCTGATCGGGGACAAGGCGCATCGAGATCTTGGCTGAGGCCTTTGACGGAAGCACGGTCTTCGCCCCATCGCCGATGAACCCGCCCCAGATGCCGTTGCATTCAAGCGTCGGCCTGGCCCACACGCGCTCGAGCGTGGTGAAGCCCTTCTCCCCGTACAGCTCACGCACGCCGAGGTCGCGCGCATACTTCCTGTCACTGTGAGGAAGCTTCTTGTAGGCGTCCCGCTCCTTCTTCGTCAAGGACCGCACGTCGTCGTAGAACCCGGGGATCGTGACCCGGCCGTTCTTGTCGTGGAGGCTTGCGATGATTTCCGCCAGCGCCTGAATGGGATTGTGCACCGTGCCGCCGAAAGAGCCGGAGTGCAGATCCTTGTTCGGTCCCACCAGATCGATCTGCATATACGCGAGACCGCGGAGCCCGTAGCAGATGGAAGGAAGATTCTCCCCGAACATCGCCGAGTCGGAGATCAAGACGAGATCCGCTTTGAGCAGATCTTTCTCCTGCTCGACGAATGGATCAAGATGCTCGCTGCCGATCTCTTCTTCCCCTTCAACAATCATCTTGATGTTGACGGGAAGCGAGCCGGTGTTGCGCAGGTATGCTTCGATGCTCTTGACATGAATGAAGACTTGTCCCTTGTCGTCCGATGTCCCGCGGGCGTAGAGGCGGTTGTCCCGCACCGTGGCTTCGAACGGCGGCGATGTCCAGAGCTCCACCGGCTCGGCCGGCTGCACATCATAGTGCCCGTAGAGGAGAATCGTCGGCGCACCGGCCGCATGGAGCCAGTCCGCATACACCACCGGATGGCCTCCGGTCGGTTTGATCTCGACATGCTCCATGCCGATCGATCGCAATTGGTTCGCCAGCCATTCTGCGGCCCTCTGGATGTCTCCCACACTATCCCCGGACGTGCTTACGCTCGGGATTGCGAGCCACTGGCGGAGCTCGTCAAGATAACGTTCCTTGTTGGCCTCGACGTACGCGAGAAGTTCTTCCATGAGGATCTCACAAAGTGGGATGGGTAAGACAGGCAGGTGCAATATACAGAACGGCAAAGACGGGGTCAACGGGTTGTTGCATGATAAATCGCAATTCCCGTTCTTCCCTTGAAATGTCCGCCGGAGGCCGGTATGCACGTTCGAGTGAATGATGGCAACCTGTATGTCGAGCAATCGGGAGCGCCCGCGGGGCTCGATGTGGTCTTTCTTCATGGATTCCCGTTCAGCCACGCCATGTGGGACGATCAAGTGGGGGTCGTCGGCTCGAAGTACCGGGTGACGACCTACGACCTCCGGGGGCATGGATTGAGCGACGTCGGCGACGGCCAGTATTCGGTGGAGGGGCACGTGGACGACCTTTTCGCGCTTCTCTCGTCGCTGAAGATTACGAAGCCGGTGATCGTGGGGCTTTCCATGGGGGGATACATTGCATTGCGGGCACTGGAGCGGGATCAAAGCCGCTTCCGGGCTGCCGTCCTATGCGATACGCGGAGTGAAGCCGATACCAATGAAGCGAAGGTGAGGCGATTCAGCGTGGTGGGGTCGGTAAAGCGGATCGGGTCGGAGGCATTTGCAAAAGAGTTCGTCAAGGCCGTCTTCGCGCCGGGAGCGGTCCAGCGGGTACCAGATGCGGTGAAGAAGATCACGTCGATCATCAGCCACACACCGCCCCTGAGCATCGCGGGAACGCAGCTTGCGCTCGCCTCAAGGACAGACACGACTTCCGCGCTTGCTTTGCTGCATCTCCCCGTCTTGATCCTCGTCGGCGAGCACGATCAGACTACGCCCGTTGCTGCCGCGGAGGCGATGCACGAGCGCATCGCGGGATCAGCAATGGCGGTCGTTCCTCAGGCGGCACACATGAGCAACATGGAAAACGTGGAATTCTTTAACGAAGCTCTCATGAAGTTCTTGGCAGGAATCGCCGGGGGAATGTGACCGGGAGTCGGCTAAGGGTAGGAACAAGGACATAAGAGATAGGAAAAAACCGGCGATTCTCGTGTGCAGGCGGCTGTATGCTGTAAGCAGATAGCGGACAAAAACAAAAGATAAGGACGCCCTACTGTCGACTGTCCGCTGTCGGCTGTCCGCTCTCGCCCTGTCTCAATCCCCAAAGGTCTCAGCGTTTCCGAGTCTCCCCCTCTCCCACTCTCCCGATCCCCCACTCCCCCTTAGAATAACGTATAGATAAACGGCGCGAGCGCCGATCCCTGCGTGAATACGATCAGCAGGCCGAGAAGAAGAAGGATTGCGACGATCGGTCCGAGCCACCATTTCTTCCTCACCTTCATGAAGGCCCACAGTTCGCCGAGGATCGAGAGTTTGGATGTGGATTTCACGGTTTTCCCCTCGTTGAATCTCTGATTACTGCTGGAAGACTTTGATGTATTCCACGACCTCCTGACAGTCGGCGACGGTCTCCGGCTGTTTCGTCGGCCCTTTCTCGCGGGCGAGGGCGTGGTACTCCTGAATGCTCTTGACGGTGAACGTCTGGTTCTTCATCCGTTCGATGCTTTTTGCCGCGGACGCGGCGGCCGAAAGCGTGGTGATGAACGGCACTTTGTACTCATACGCCGCTTTGCCGATGGCGTGCTCATCTTTGCGCGAGGTCTGTCCCAGCGGGGTGTTGATGATGAGCTGCACCCACCCGTTCCGGATCACGTCGATGATGTTCAGCGTGCCCTGGCTCGCCTTCAGCACGGTCCTGCTCGGAATCCCTTTGGTCTGCAGGAATTTCGACGTCCCTTCCGTCGCAATAATATTGAACCCCATGCGGACATAGCTTTTGACGACCGACGTGGCTCGTTCGTTCTTGTCATTGTCGTTGAGACTGACGAACACGGTACCGCTCTTGGGAAGAGAGCTTCCGGCGCCGATCTGGGACTTGGCGAAGGAAAGGCCGAAGTTGTCGGCGATCCCCATCACTTCTCCCGTGGAGTGCATCTCCGGTCCGAGAAAGTGGCGTGCCGTGGGGAACTTGGTGAAGGGAAAGACGGATTCCTTGACCGCGACGTGCTGTGCCCAGCCGTAGCCTTTCACGTCGAGCTCCTTCAGCGTGCGGCCGATCATCAGCTTCGCGGCGATTTTTGCGAGAGGCACGCCGGTCGCCTTGCTGACAAACGGCACGGTCCTCGACGCACGCGGATTCACCTCGAGCACGTAGATCACACCGCCCTGCATCGCGTACTGCACGTTCACCAGCCCCACCACATGAAGGGCGAGCGCCAGCCGGCGGGTGTAGCCGATCAACGTGTGCAGCTGTTCCGCGTTCACAGCATACGGGGGAAGAGCGCAGGCGCTGTCGCCCGAGTGCACCCCGGCTTCTTCGATATGCTGCATGACACCGCCGACGAAGACGTCGGTGCCGTCGCTCACGGCATCGACATCGAACTCGAACGCATCCTCCAAAAACCGGTCGATCAGAACGGGATGATCTTCCGAGACATTGACCGCTTTCGCCATGTACTCGTGGAGACCGCGATCGTCGTAGCAGATTTCCATTGCCCGGCCGCCGAGCACATACGACGGCCGGACGAGAACGGGATAGCCGATCTTGGCGGTGACCTCGAGGGCGGTCTCCAGATCGAACGCCGTCCCGTATTCCGGACACGGGATCTTCAGCTCATCAAGGAGATGACCGAAGCGCTTCCGGTCTTCCGCAAGGTCGATCCCTTCCGGCGACGTCCCGAGGATCCGCACGCCCTGCGCCTCAAGAGCCCGGGCGAGCTTCAACGGGGTCTGACCGCCGAAGCTGACGATCACCCCCTCGGGCTTCTCCTGTTCGCAGATGTTCATCACGTCTTCGAACGTCAGCGGTTCGAAGTACAACTTGTCGGTCGTGTCATAGTCGGTGGACACCGTCTCGGGATTGCAGTTGACCATGATGGTCTCGAATCCCTCTTCGGCGAGTCCCATGACGCCGTGGACGCAGCAGTAATCGAATTCAATCCCCTGGCCGATTCGGTTCGGACCGCCGCCGAGGATGATGACCTTCTTCCGGTCGGAGCGGACGGACTCGTTCTCGGTGTCGTAGGTCGAGTAGTGATACGGAGTCTCAGCCGCAAATTCAGCGGCGCAGGTGTCCACAGTCTTGAAGACCGGCCGTATCCCCTGGCGTCCCCGCATAGCGCGAACAGACAGTTCGTCCGATTTCCAGAGTGTCGCCAATTGTCGATCCGAAAACCCGTACTGTTTCGCTTTCAGCACCAGCGCCGGATCACGATGCGCCGTCTTGCGCAATTCATCTTCCAGATCGACGATCTGCTTGATATTGGCAAGGAACCAGGGATCGATCTTCGTGATCTCGAAGAGTTCCGCGATGCTGATCCCGAGCTGGAGTCCATACCGGAGATAGAAGATGTTGTCCGCGTGGGATTTCGCAAGATGTTCCTTCACCGTCTTCCGCCACCTGTCTTTTCCCCGCCCATCAAGGGCGGAGATATCGACGAGATCTTTGCCGTCCGCGCCGAGACCGTAGCGCCCTTGCTCGAGGGACCGGAGGACTTTCTGGAGAGCTTCCTTGAAGGTGCGGCCGAACGCCATCGCCTCGCCCACCGATTTCATCTGCACCCCGAGCGTTTCATCGACTCCCTTGAATTTCTCGAAATCCCATCGCGGGAATTTCACGACTGTGTAATCGATGGTCGGCTCGAAGCACGCAGGAGTGAGTTTCGTGATATCGTTGGGGATTTCGTCGAGCGTGTAACCGACCGCGAGCTTTGCGGCGATCTTCGCGATGGGAAAGCCTGTGGCTTTCGAGGCGAGCGCGGAGGAGCGCGATACCCGCGGATTCATTTCGATGACCAGCGACCGCCCGGTGCGCGGATCGACGGCGAACTGGATGTTGGATCCACCCGTTTCGACCCCGATCGCGCGGATGATCTTGATGGCGTCGTCGCGAAGTCGTTGGTATTCCTTGTCGGTGAGCGTTTGCGCGGGCGCGACCGTAATGGAATCGCCCGTGTGCACCCCCATTGGATCAAAGTTCTCGATCGAGCAGATGATCACGACATTGTCCCTGGTGTCGCGCATCACCTCAAGCTCGTATTCCTTCCAACCGATGACCGATTCTTC
>DATJPR010000051.1:0-39971 GCA_035506295.1 Bacteroidota bacterium
TGCAGAACTTTTGCTTTCTCGTCGGGGAACTGCGCCGCAATCGTGACAAGCTCGAAGTCGCGATTCCTGAAGCGAAGGTTCGTCTCGACCAGGTTGTCGAATTCCGATACGCACGGCCCGCACCACGTTGCCCACACATTGATGACCCGAATTTTCCCGGAATGATTCTCCCGGAGCTCCGTGAGCGCCGCGGCGTCCACGGGTTCCAGCGTCACCGGTTCCGCCTGCACCTTTGCCAGCCACTCTTTGTTCGGTTCCGCCTTCTCTGCCCATTTGATGGAACATCCGAAGACCATCGTCTCCGTCACGGGAGGGTCCTTGCCTGCCAGCAACGCGTCGAGCGCGTTTCTGGTGTCCTGATTCTTCACCAGGTTCTCGCGTTCCGAATCGTCGATCCGCCCTCGGTACCGGAGCCGTCGCGCCGCGTCGAAAATGAACACATGCGGCGTCGCGGCCGGACCGAACTGGCGCGCCACAGACTCCGTCGGACCGTCGTTGAGATAGGGAAAATTGAAGTGGCGATCCTTCGCACGGATCTTCATTGCGGCGAATGAGTCGTCAAGGTCAGTGTAGCCCATCTCATCGAGTCTGACAGACTCAGCATGATTGGGATTGATGGCCACAAATGCGACGCCTCGAGGACGATAATCGCTCACAAGCTTTTTGATGCGCTCCTCATAGGCCTGCGCCGTGGGACAGTGATTGCAGGTGAAGACCACAACGAGGAGTTTCGCCCGTGCGAATTCCTTCAAGGAATGCATCCGGCCGTCCACTCCTGGAAGTGTGAATGCGGGTGCAGGTGAACCAAGGGCGAGAATGGGATGATCTGGCTGCTGGGCAACGCTTTGTGCGAGAGCGAAGGTCAGCGTCGGAATGAGAATGAGGAGAAGTCTCATGAAGGTATGCCTGGTCTGAGAATCACATGGGTCGAACGCCGATTACAAAGTAGTGCCTGGATTCTGAAAATGCAATTGGAATATCAGGGCGACGGTCATGATCGCAACCGCGCCGAAGCCCCCGGATGAACTTCATGCGGTCTTGTTATTCGAGAAGAGTCGGAGTATCTTGCCGAACACCTCCGTAATTGCCTGGACTCCCATGAACCGTCGAAACTTCATTAGAACCAGCGGCATCTCGTTGTTGTCGCTTCTCACGCACAAGGCTCTCGGATCTTCACCTCTTCCGAAAAGCGGCAACACTCTTGGACTCCCTGACGGTGTTACAGGACGTGTTAAAGGGCAACCGGTGACGATGACGAAGGGTGGTGGGTCAGGATGGAACTATCACGATATCAACGTCTCGATGCAGGAAGCCGGAGAGGCCCTGGCAGTCTTTCTCGAGGCGCCTTCCTCCACACTCTCGAGCATCACCTTGCATTGGCGAATCCCCGCGGTGAAGCCCACGTCGATCATGAACGACCACTGGGAGCGCACCTATGGTGACGTTTCTTGGCATCGTTGGAGTGCATCCGAGAAGCTGCCGTGGTATTTCCTGGAATTCGATGGCAGAAGGACCCGGGGGTGTGGTGTGAAGACCGGGGCGAAGGCATTCTGTGCGTGGCAGGTCTCGAATGAGGAGCTGCTCCTGACGCTGGATACGCAAAACGGTGGCGAGGGGGTGACGCTGGGAGAACGGGTTCTCTCTGTTGCCGAGATCGTGACCATATCGAGCGCAGAAGGGGAAACGCCGCATTCGACTGCACAACGTTTCATGGGGATGTTGTGCGACCACCCCCGGATGCCGAAAGATCCGGTCTACGGAATCAACGACTGGTACTTCACGTATGGACGCAACTCCAAAGAACTGATTCTCGCGCACACAGGCCTGATTGCCCCGCTCGCCGATGGGCTTGACAATCGACCCTTCTCCGTCATCGATGCCGGATGGTTTCGCACGTCCGCTGCGGCGTCCGAAGACGTGGCGTGGAGCGATGATATGGGGGTTCCCAACAGCAAATTCGGGGACATGCATCAGGTGGCAGAAGAAATCAGGCGGTTGGGGATGCGCCCCGGAATCTGGACCCGCCCGCTTTGCGGCAGCTCCACCGATGCGCCATCGCGTATGCTGCCGGTGATTCATGGTCGAGCAGAAAAGGAACCTGTTCTCGATCCGTCAATACCGGAGAATCTCGAGCGGGTCCGAGGACTACTTCGCCTCTACAGAGAGTGGGGGTATGAGCTCGTCAAGTTCGACTTCACCTCATTCGACATCTTCGGCAAATGGGGTTTTGAGATGACGAAGGAAGGACTCATGACAGACCCGGGATGGCACTTGCATGATCGCTCGAGGACCAATGCAGAAATCGTCCTCGATCTCTACCATGCTGTCCGGGACGGTGCTGGAGATGCGTACGTGATCAGCTGCAACACCTTCGGGCATCTGGCTGCCGGCATCTTCGAGTTGAACCGCATCGGAGATGATACTTCAGGCCTGGAATGGGACCGGACGCGAAGGATGGGAGTCAACACGCTCGCTTTCAGGGGAATTCACCACGGCCGCTTCTATGCCGCCGACCCTGATTGCGTGGGAGTAACTGAGAAGATCGCATGGGAGCGGAACAGTCGTTGGTTGGAACTGGTGGCCCGGAGTGGTGTCCCGCTCTTCATTTCCGCAGACCCGAAGGCAACCGGCACGACCCAGAAGGCCGCGATCAAGGGGAGCTTCGCCCTCGCATCACGAGCGCAACCGCTCGGAGAACCGCTCGATTGGATGGAGCGCGCTGTGCCTGAAAACTGGAGATTCGACGGAGAGACGGAACATTTCTCGTGGGACTGACCGCATGCCGAACGCTCACTGTCTCAAAGTCCTAAAGTCTCACTCTTCCGCCTACGTCGCCTTCACTCCGGTCGACAGATCCATCATCATGTCCTCGATCGAGTAGACGTACTGAACAAATTTCGGGTCACGCTTCACCTTGCGGGTCTTGTCGAACGGAAGGTCGATCGATACGTGGTGGATGATTCTCCCCGGATTCGCCTGCATGATGTAGATGTCCGTTCCCAGGTAGACTGCTTCCGGGATATCGTGCGTCACAAAGACGATGGTCGTCGCGGTGTTCACCTTCCAAAGCCGTTCCCATATTCCCAGCAGCATATCCTGCATACGCAGACGCGTATTCACGTCAAGCGCACCGAAGGGTTCATCCATCAAGAGAAGATTCGGATTTGAAACCAGACTGCGTGCAATGGCCACCCGTTGCAGCTGCCCGCCTGAAAGAAGGGGATACTGCGCATATTTATTGGCGTGTTCTTCGAGGTCGCAGATCTTGATGAATTCCATTGCCCGGTCAGTCCGCTCCTTCTTCGCCACTCCCTTTATCGCGAGCGCGAGGCTGACGTTCTCGATAACCGTGAGCCATGGGAACGAACTGTACTGCTGAAACACCATCCCCACATGATCGTCCTCCTTCCGCGGTTTCCCGTAGAGGAAGATCTCGCCTTCTGACGGTTGCTGCAGCCCCGCAATATATCGCAGGACAGTCGACTTCCCACAGCCCGACGGGCCGAGCAGGCAGATGAATTGCCCCTTGTTCGGGACATCTTCGATCAGCAAATTCATCCCACTGATCACTGTCTTCTTTTTCCCATCGTCCTCGTACCATTGTGCAATGTTTCTCAGCTCGATAACATCGGGATAGGCGGTATTCACCATCTTGACGGGTTCCATCAGGCGGTCTCCTTCGCGTACTTGAACCCGAATGAACGCCGATCGAGCCAGAGGAAGATCTTATCCTGGATGATACCGATGAGAATGATCACGAAGAGCACGGCGAAAACCTTGTCGAGCCTGCTTTGACGGGCTGCGCGGAAAATCAGGGCGCCGAGACCACCCTCATTATTCACCATCTCTGCGACGATGATGTACGTCCAGGAGATCGCCGTCAGCACGCGGATGTCATCGGAGAGCTTCGAAAGAACTCCGGGAATGAAGACCCGCACAATGACCTGCCAGCGACTTGCTCCGAGCGTCTCCGCCGTCTGCACATAGACATCGTCGACTTCCTTGACACGCTGGACCACGACGGGAAGCAGGTAGACAAAGATGCCGAAGGCCAGAAACTGGACCTTCATATTGAGGTAGATGCCGAACCAGGCGATGAACAATCCGGTAACAGCGGTAAGCGGCACGTAGCGAATCGCGTCGACATATCGATTGACGACCGCCCCGACAGGCGTAAAGAGTCCGACCGCCATGCCGAGCGGGATAGAGATCAGAATAGCCTGGAAGTACCCCAGAAGGTTAATCTTGATGGAGAAATACGCATTCTTGATCAGAAAGTCCTCAAAGTGCAGTTCCGGAAACGAAGAGAGGACAACCAGCGGGGATGGCAGGATAGCCGGGGAATCGATTTTCATGGCTACCAGCTGCCAGAAGACAAGAAACCCGATCAGCCCGCATATCTCGAGGAGAAGCTGTTGCCGCTTGGGCATTGGGTACCGCAGCTCAAAAATGCTCATATCGTCTCCGGTGGTTCCTCGTATTATGCACGAAACGCAGGGAAGTTTCCCTCCCCGCGTTCCGTGTCCGATGTTCGTGTTGCGACTATTCGGGTAGCAATTCGAAATCCGTCCGTCTGTTCTGCTGGCGCCCTTCGGGCGTCCCGTTGTCGGCAACCGGTTTGTCGGGCCCGTTGCCGGTCACGACAAAGCGATTCCGGTCGAAGTGATGCTCTGTGGCAAGATAGTCCGCCACGGTTTGCGCTCTGCGAAGCGAGAGCGTCTTGTTCATCTCACGCGAACCGACGTTGTCGGTATTTCCCTCGATTCTGATCCGTGCTTTTGCGAAGCCTGCCGCCAAGTCCACGAAATTGTGATCGATGATATACTTTGCGTTGTCGTCCAGTGTCGCAGACCCGGACGAGAACACGATCGTCAGCTTCTTGGTGCTGATCGGTTCGGCGGTCGCCATCGCCGCTGTGGGTTTGGAGAACTTCGCCTCGCCCTCGGCCATCTGCGCATCGCCCACCAGCTGAATCTCCCGGATGAGGGACGGATCGGCGATCATCCGCCAGGACGGAACATTGCCCTGCACGTACGGCTTGCCCGACTTGTCGAGGGTCTTCGCAAACTCCAGCGCCATCCTGTCGTAGAGCTTTTCTCCGCCGACGCCCGTGTATTTGCCTTCGAGGTCGAAGAAATTGACGTTGTCGCCGTAGGTCGCGAGGCGTGCATTGTCAATAGCCGTAGCGCAGAAATCGACCGGCTGGTTGAAGCCCGCTGCGAGGAGATTCGCGGCTGTCGTTCTTGCCGCGCCCCCCGCATTGATCTCACCGTTTCCTTTGAGGACGCCCGTGAGGAACGCTTTCAACGCATCGCGGCGTTTCTCGATCGTCGACTGTTTGACGAGCCACACGTCGGCGATGATATGAGTGGCGGTCTTCGTATTCACGAGCACTTTGCTGCCGGGGACCTTCGCGACGCAGTCCATGTCGTCGGGCGACCAGACCACCGCCGCATCGACCTGCTGCTTCTTGAAGAGATCCGCCGCATCGATGCCGTTCGCGACTTCGACGATCTCGACGTCGTTCCAGCGCACTTCACCGGCGTCCATCAGCCACAGAAGAAGCGTGTGCGAGGGTGTCATGGGGGCGACCGCGATCTTCTTCCCTTTCAAGTCGCCCGCCTGGTTGATGCCCCGACGAACGACGATCGCGTCGCCGCCGCGGCTCCAGTCGATCTGACCGATGACCTTCGGGGAGAATTCCTTGAGGCCGTTGACTTCGGTCGTGAACGCGTCGATGGTGCAGAAGCCGAGCACGTCGATGTCGCCGCTCTTCCACGCCTCACGGCTCGCGTTGAAGTCGTCGATGAGCTTGAATTCGACGAGCTGTCCGAAGTCCGTGTAATATCTGCTCTCCCTGGAGGCGGCAAAGCCGTTGTTGAAATACACCCCTCCCGCAAATCCTCCCCACGTGTTGATGCCGACCACGAGTTTTCCCGCGTGATCGGAGGATGTCTCGCGGGCCGAAGAACCCGTCGTTTCCGACGGGACGATCTTGCCGGCGATGTCGGGATTCTTGCGCAGGAACAACAGGGCGGCGATCGCGAGCCCCACAATCACAATCCCGATGACGATCTTGGAAAACGGAGTGAGTTGCGACATTGTCAGGATCCTTCTGTTATTTGTTCAGCAGCGACTTGTACTGGTTGTCATCGGTCCCGTCCGCCTTCGCGACTGGCACATTCTGTGGCGAAGAGGAGGACGCCGGGATGTTCGAGGCCTGGCCGTCGGTCAACAGCGCCGGCACGCCTTCTTTTTCCCACTTCTCCAACAGCTTCATGCCTTTCTCTTCGAATGCGCCGTTCTGGAGATCGATCGCCTGCATGATTTCGGAAGACTCTTCGACGAAGCGTTCCATCGCTCCCGCCTTCATGCTGATGTCGTTCTGGATGGCCTCCATCGCCTGGTCGAAGAGCACCTTCTTATCAGGATCGCCGGAGAGGATACTCATCGCGGACTTGAACGCGTTGAATCCCGTTCGGATGACTTCACGTTCCTGCTTGATGTTTTCGACCTGGTTCTGATAGTCCATGACTACGACCGCCGCACCCTTCTTCATCTTGTCGAGGATCCGATAGAGCGTCTCAAGCTTCGCGAGAAGGTTCTGGAATTTCTGGATTCGTGCGTCGAGTCGCCCCGCCTGATTCGTGTAGACCATGATCTGTGCGTTGTCCAACCCCTGCTTCTTCCCGGTCTTCGCGAGGTTGAGCTGCTCGTCCATTTCCTCCTTCGCCTTGTCAATCGCGTCATTGAGTTTCCGCCTTGCTCCTGCGAGGGTCTCGATCTTTTCTTCGAGGTTCTCCAGCTGCTTCTTCAGGTGAGCGATGTAGCTCTCGATAATGGCCACCGGGTCCAGTTGGATAAAGAGGCCGGTGATGCCGCGCATGATCGCCTTGTACAGATACCAGGCGAGGTTGCGCACCTGTGGATCGAGAATCATGAAGACGATCACGAACAGCACGACTCCGAGGAGCGTCAGCTGAATCAGGTTCTTCGTCATCTCGATGAGATAGGGGAGAAGCTTGTACAGGACATAGAGGAGTCCTCCGCCGATCCCGATTGCGAACAGAAGACCGACCTTTCCTTCTTTGCGACTCCAGAACGATTTCACCGTCTGTGTCGATACAGTTGCAGGTAGAAGACCATCAGCCATGGTTCTGTTCCTTTGAGGTTATTTTCTGGAAGGTTTCGGTTGCTGTGCCGCGAGCTCATTGCTCAAATAGGTCTGGAGCTTTCCCTTGTCCCCCTGGAGTCGCTGCTTCAGGATGTTGTACGCCGCCAGGAACCCTGCTTTGCGCCGATCCAGCCTTGCATTGATGTCGGCCAGCTCGGCCTGGCCCTTCGCGATGCCTTGCTGGTTGAGATTCATGGTGGCGGTAAGTTTCTGAATCTCCGCGGCATGATCCGAGTTCTCATCCGTGAGTCGCTTGATCTCCCGTTCCTTCTGGACCACCGTATCGTTTACCGTGGAGCGCAGCGCTTCATCGAACTTGTCCTTTTCGCCGTCCAGAATTCCCTGATAGTAGTCGAACGACTCGATGAGTTGGCGTAGATCGCAACCGAAACTCTGAAGCGTGGCGTACGCTGCCTTGTACCGGGTCGCTTCATCCATCGGGAGCGATTCCATGTTCTTCAGAGATTTCGAGAAGTCCAGATAATCCTGCTGACTGGGGAGGTTGGCTTTTTCCAGAGCGCCTTCGAGCTGCTGAACAAAAACTGATGTGTCACCTTCCGAGGCGGGTGGAGACTGCCTTGCATCAGATTGCGCCGGCCCGGTCGGAGAGGAAGAGTCCGGAGACGAACCCTCGGGCTCGGACGATTGGTCATCACTACTTTGCTTGATCCAGAGATCCTTGAATTTCATGAGAACTCTCCGAGACGATCGATGGCGTCCTGACTGATATCACCTGCGAAGGGCAACGACAGTAGAGTCCGGTGCCCGGAGAAGCTCACTCGGCTACATTGAGGAAAGGAATGATGGGAACTGCGAATAACGCGTTGACACCTATTATAACGGGGGAAAACGTGAATGTCAATTATGCCTGCAATTCACAGAATAATCGCATTCCCTGACCCGTCCGGTCGCGTTCTTGCTGACGGTATACGTAGGTAGGAGCCAGGAGATTCAAGGCTTCTTCGAGGAGAGGATTTCGATCCCTGCCAGGAGAACCGCGCCGATGCCATGCGGGTCGTTGAGCGGGGTTGGACGGTGGTAATAAGATACGAGGTCGTCGCTGACCCCGGTGCCCGCACAAACGCCCTCAAGCTGACCGCCATCCCGGATCTTGCCGAGAATGCCCTCCCAGCCCTTCAACGCGATGGAAAGATATCGCTCTTCGAGGTAGCCTTTGTTCACCGCCCGGGCGATCGCATAGGTGAACATGGCGCTGCATGAGGTCTCTTCAAAGGAATCATTCTTGTCAAGAAGTTGATGCCACAAACCCGATGGTCCCTGGTACCGGGCAATCCCGAGGATGTGCCGCTGAAACATCGCGAGAAGTTTTCCCCGTAGAGGATGCGACGCCGGAAGATGATCGAGGAGGTCGATTTGTGCCAGAATCGCCCAGCCATTGGCGCGACCCCAGAATGCGGCTCCGTGGCGATCTACGTCGGAGTACCAGTTGTGATACATCAGTCCGTTCGTCTCGTCAAACAAGTGCTTGTGGAAATTCAGGACCTGTCGCGCGCTTTCGTCGAAGTAACGATGTTCTCCCGTGAGCGCCCCCATACGGGAAAGTAAACTGACACTCATGTAAAGATCGTCGGCCCACATCGTCCATCGAACGGGACCCGGTCGAACAAATGAGCTGTCGTCATTGCGCCAAAGCCGATGGAGCGTGAAGTCGGCGGCACTGTCGAGATACGCGCGATAGCGTGGCTGTTTGTCCTTCCGGTACACTCCGATCAGCGATGCACCCATGGAACCGCAATCATCGAGCTCCTGCATTACCAGAAATTGACCGAAGGGAAACGAGTATTTTCCTTCGTGAGAGGAACGGCCGGCGAATGATGGCCCCTGGTCAAAGGTGAAGCTCATGTCTTGAGCAACGTAGTCAAAATACTGCGGCGCATGGAGGAGCGTCGCGAGCCGCATTAAGCCGATGTTGATAACCCCATTCCAGTAACGCCAGTCTGCAAAGGGACTAGCAAGTTCCAGGCGCGCCTGTCTGGGCGCGTCCGCGGCATTCGTGTAGCTCTTTCCACTGGAGGAGTCGATGAACCGAAAGGCGTCGTGTTGCACGATCGCATTGGCAATCGTTCGCAATACTGATACCGTCCTGCTCGTGTCCTGGGCATCGGCGGGAGGTGGAAGCAGTGTGGTGGTGGAAATCCACACGAGTGCAAGAAGGGTAACGGTGAACCCCCGGTGGAGTGATCGAGGTCGTCGGTGTTTCATGGTATTCCGGAGAATTGGCATTCGCAAAACCTGGGCGGGCAACACTGTAACTTCATGAAATCTTCCATCTTCTGCAAATATATCCAAGTTGATGGTCCTCTTCTGTTATCGTCATGACGTTGCATTTTCGCTTGAGCTGAAGCATATTTCGTCCTGAATCCCACCAAAATCCACTTGCTGCCATGACTACATCCAATTGTGTGTCGCGCAAGCTCTCGATATTCCTGATCTCATCTCTTCTAACGATTCCGGCAATGTCCCAGTCGATCCGTCCCATCCGGGACAACGTCGGTTTCTGCTGGAATGCGGTCGAGATGGATTCCTTGATGTCGTACCTCTCGGCTCACGGTGGCTACAGGCCCATCATCGAGGGGAGCGTCATCGGCGGCATCTCGCCGCACGATGATTATCTTTATGCCGGACGGGTCTACTATCCCCTGTACACCATGGTGAAAGCTCCAGAGGTCATCGTCATTGGACTCACGCATGGCGCGGTCCGAAAGGAGATCGGCGATCCGAGGGGGATCCTCATGTTCGACGATTTTGATGAGTGGGCCGGGCCTTACGGACCTGTCAAGATTTCTCCAATACGGGCGTTCACGATGCAACGTCTCGATACGTCTATGTGGCGAGTGAACAGCAAAGCGCAAACGCTGGAACACTCGATCGAGGCGCTTGTCCCATTCATCCAATATTACCAGCGCGAGGTGAAGATCTTTCCGATCATGGTCACTGCGATGCCGCTCGAACGGATGTCGCGCATTGCAGAATCGCTCGCATCGATCGTCGCGGCGTATCTCCGGGAACGGCACCTCGTGCTCGGCAAAGACGTGGCGGTGCTTGTCTCAACGGACGCAAATCACTACGGCAGGGATTTCGACAACGCCCCCTTCGGGGAAGATAGCGTCGCGCACGAACGGGGGACCGCACTGGACAGAGAGATCATCGCACGTTCGTTGAGTGGGACGATGGACGATGAGCATGTCCGGCGATTCACGGAATATACGTGGGGTTCAAAGTTCACGGATCCAGGAAAGAGTCTCTGGTGCGGCAGATACTCAGTCCCCTTCGGAACGCTGTTCCTGGAAAAACTATCATCGGACCTCAAGGATGGTCCCGTCAAAGCCGTGCCGCTACTCTATGGCGATACGTGGACGGAGAAAGTTCTCCCGGTACGAGGAACGTCGATGGGGACCACCGCGCCCTTCTCGTTGAAGCATTGGGTCGGATGGTGCTCCATCGCATTCGTGGCAAAGTAGTGCGTTGCCCGGCATTGAAACCGCTTCGCGAGTCCCGCAGTTCACTGTGATTGAAGGAGGATCTCGTCATGGATTTCAGAGTCCCGCTCCTTGTTGTGCTCACTGTTCTTTCTCGCGTGCCTTCTGCCGTGGCGCAGGAACCAGGAAGTCGGGAAAGCTATTCCGCGTTCATCGAGAAGTATCGGGCACATATTCTATCGGTTATGAAAGAAAACTCGATCGCAGGGGCGTGCATCGCAGTGACGAGCGCAGACAGCATGATATGGTGCGAGGGTTTTGGATACTACGACGATCAGGGACGAACTAACGTGTCAGGGCACACCCCTTTCTTTATCGGCTCCATCTGCAAGGTCTTCACAGGCCTGGCGGTGATGCAGTTGTGCCAGGAGGGGAAGGTGTCCCTTGACGTTCCTCTGTCGACGTATCTTCCACAATTCACACTGAAGACCCGGTTTGGATCCACAGATGGAATTACTGCGCGGTTGATGATGACGCATCACAGCGGCATTCCAGATTTCGTTCGAAACAAGCTTACAGCGACACCGCCGCCATTTACTACCGTCCTGAATATCGTGAACGAGGATTATGCGACATATCCGCCGAACACCATATTCTCATATTCGAACGCGGGCGTTTCGCTCCTGGGAAACGTCATTCAGGAGGTTTCCGGGGAGAGCTATTTCACCTACCTCCGAGAACACCTTCTCGAGCCGTTGCACATGGATGAATCCGGTTTCTTCATTGGAGAAGGCGCCCCTGCATCGGTGGAACTCGGATACGATAGCAGAGGGAAAGAGCTCCGCGAACTGCCGGTTGTCGATGCACCGGCCGGGTGCGTTTACTCGTCAGCGTTCGACATGGCGAAATTCATGAGGATGATCCTCCACTTTGGACGAGTGGGGAAACGGAGGATCATCGATTCCATGGCGCTCGAAGAGATGATGCGCGTGCAAAATGACACCGTCTTTCTGGATTTTGGGAAACCGACAGGCCTTGTGTGGAACGTGTACGAAAATGCAGCGGGGCGATGCATAGAACATGCGGGTGGCTCGATCGCCCACCGCGCAGAACTGTGCATCGCGCCGGAAAGCGGATTGGGAATCATCATGATGTCGAATTCCGCTTCGGGCGGCAAGATGATGTACGCCGAGAACTATGACATGTTCACGGATCTCATGAAGCTAAGAAACAAACCATCAAGGGTGCCACCCAACGCGGGGCCGAAAAACCGAAGGCACCCCCAGCACGATTTTGTGTTTCAGAAGGGGAAGGTCCCGACCCGGGAACTCGTTCCACTCTCCACGCTCCGAGAGTATTCCGGGTCCTACGGCTCCTTTGGATACATCATTCCGCTCACGATGAGTGGGCAATCATTGAGAGCGAACTTGTTCGGGAAAGACGTTGCCCTTCTCAGCGTTGCACCTGCAGAATTTGCCCCGGTCGAAGTGGGTGATTCCACTGTGGCAAACGCGAGGACCAGGTTGTACTTTGAGCGGGCCGGCGATGCACTCCTTCTCGTCCAATGTGATGAGTGGGGAAACCATAGCATCCTCGGTGAGAAGATGACTCCGGTCGACTTGGCTGCGCCCTGGACGAGAAGGATCGGCCTCTACTGTGACGACGGCGACCCCGGGACGTTTCAGATGTTTTCGAATTTCCAACTCGTACAGGAGGAAGGAGTCCTCTGCCTGGGTATGAAATTCAATATTGAAGGGCTCGGGCCACCGGCGTTGATTGCACCGCTGAAGATCCTCAATGATTCTCTGGCGGTCGTTTACGGTTACGGCAGGTTTTCCGGTCAAGCCGTCCAATTTCGCTCGAGCGGCGGGAGCATCGAAGCAATGAAGTTCATGGGCTATACGTGCGTCAAACAGTGACGCCGTCGAGCGTCGAGATCAACACCTAAACCAGGCCCTGTGCAGGTGGACCGATTCGCAACGACGCGTTGAAATTCGCACCGCAAATCGGTACCATGGGTGAACTCGCCGCAATCGACCGCACGAGGGCATCGAGGATAAAAGCTCCCATGAAAAAAGATACTGCCTCACGCCGCAGACGCAACGGAAGCCAGCGGAGACACGTCGTTGCTCTCCGCACACCGCCGACCGCTTCTTCCAAACCCGCACTGCATGTCGATGTGCCGACTAATGTGCCGATCCCCTTCGACATCGGGCTTGTCGATGCTATCAAGGTCAACAGAAGCGCTGTCGAAGCCCGGTCTGTTGAATTGGGGACACGTCGAACGTTCAAGATCGAGGCACAAGCTGCATCGTACGTCAGCGCGATCCGATGCATGGACCTTACCACACTCGCCGGCGACGATACCGCGGGGCGCGTGGCGAGGCTCTGCGCAAAGGCTCTCGCGCCGCTGGAAGAAGAGACGATCGCGCACTTCGGTTTGGATGGGAACTCAATCACTGCGGCCGCCGTCTGTGTCTACCCGGCACAGGTCAAGACCGCCGTCGCTTGCCTGGAGGACCGCATCCCGGTCGCCTCCGTCGCCACGGGTTTTCCGACGGGTCAGACATTTCTTGACGTGAAGCTGAGGGAAGTTGAGCTTGCGATCCGGGCCGGCGCGAAGGAAATCGATGTCGTCATCAGTCGTGAAAAGGTCCTCACGGGCCGCTGGAAATCCCTCTATGACGAGATCGTCGCCTTCCGGGAGGTGTGCGGCACGCGTGCGAGGATGAAAACCATCCTCGGCATCGGAAATCTGGAGACCCTGACGAACGTCGCTGCAGCCTCGGCTGTGGCGATTGCCGCAGGCTCGGATTTCATCAAGACCTCGACCGGCTTCGAGCCGACGAATGCCACGCTGCCTGGCGGACTGGTAATGGTACGGCAGATCAGGCGGTTCATGGACAGCGGGCTGCTCGGGAAACGTCGAGTCGGGTTCAAACCGGCCGGCGGCATCCGTACGGCAAAAGACGCAATGCTCTGGCTGATACTCATGCTGGAAGAGTTGGGGGAGGACTGGACGAAGCCGGAGTTGTTCAGGATCGGCGCAAGCGGCCTGCTGACCGATATCGAAAGACAGTTGCGGCATCTTGCGTTCGGCCGATACGCAAATGCGCAATACCATCCGATGGGTTGAGAAACCACATGGACAAAGAAAAGCTCTCATCATTGATCGATACGCTGGACTACGGCCCGGCACCGGAATCGGAAGCAAAAGCCCGCGGATGGCTCAAGGCTCACGAGGCCAAGTTCTCCCACTCCATCGATGGGAAATGGCAGCTGCCTTCGCAGGGGAAGTATTTTTCGACAATCAACCCGGCCCGGAGCGACGAGGTGCTTGCGGAGATCGCACTGGGGACCAAAGAGGATGTCGACGCTGCAGTCGGTGCCGCACATCGGGCCTTTCCGGCGTGGAGTTCGCTTCCCGGACATCATCGGGCTCGCTTCCTGTATGCGATTGCAAGAGCGATCGCAAAACACGCCCGCGTGTTTGCCGTCCTCGAATCGCTCGACAACGGCAAACCAATTCGCGAAACGCGCGATATCGACGTCCCGGTGGTCATCAGGCACTTCTACTATCATGCTGGCTGGGCGCAAACGCTCACGGAAGAGTTCCCCGACTACCGGCCCGGGGGCGTGATAGCGCAGATCGTCCCGTGGAATTTCCCCTTCCTCATGCTCGCCTGGAAGATCGCCCCCGCGATCGCGGCAGGCAATACCATCGTCATTAAGCCATCGAAGTCCACGCCGCTCTCAGCGCTCCTTCTGGCGGACATCCTGATGAACGAGGTCCGCTTGCCGGCCGGCGTGGTGAATGTCGTCACTGGAGATTCGAAGACCGGCACAATGTTGTATGAACATCCAGTTCCGTGGAAAGTCACGTTCACCGGCTCGACGGAAGTGGGACGCATCATTCGGGAAGGAACGGCCGGCTCAGGGAAGCACCTGACGATGGAACTGGGAGGCAAATCGCCCTTCATCGTCTTCGACAATGCTGATCTCGACTCGGCGATCGAAGGGGTCGTCAACGGAATCTGGTTCAACGAGGGACAGGTCTGCTGCGCCGGGTCAAGGCTGCTTGTGCAAGAGGGGATCCATGATGAGTTCGTCAAACGGCTGAAGAGGCGGATGAGCAAGCTGCGTGTCGGCAATCCTCTCGACAAAGCTGTCGACATGGGCGCGATTACGAACGCCGAGCAGCTTCGCAAGATCACGGAACTCATGGAGGTCGGGAAGAACGAGGGCGCCGTGATGTGGCAGCCCGGGAACGTCAAATGCCCGACCGACGGATATTTCCTTCCTCCAACCCTGTTCACGAACGTCGAGCCGTCCTTCACGATAGCACAGGAAGAAATCTTCGGCCCTGTCCTCGTCACGTTGACATTTCGGACCCCTTCAGAGGCAGTCCAACTGGCAAACAACACCCGCTATGGGCTGGCCTCGTCGATCTGGTCGCAGGATATTGATACGGCGATGGACGTCGCAAGAAAAGTGAAGGCAGGGACAGTATGGATCAATTCGACAAACCTGTTTGATGCCGCATCGGGGTTCGGCGGCTACCGCGAAAGCGGCTACGGCCGAGAAGGCGGAAGGGAAGGAATGTACGATGTGTTGGTTGATGAATCTCACGCGGAAGCCGGCCACAGGGATTCTCTCAGTGCATTTCCTTCGCACGGCAGGACGAACGAAACTCCGGTCGAATCCCATGGCAACGGAAGCGACGGTATCGATCGAACATACAGGTTTCTGGTTGGAGGAAAGCTGGTGCGCCCCGATCAGGCCGGGAGCTTTTCTATCTCTGCTCCTTCCGGCAAGCTTCTCGGCGTGGTTGGAGAAGCGAACAGAAAGGATGTCCGCAATGCTGTTGCAGCGGCTCGCTCGGCATTCCCCGGGTGGTTTGAATCCGCGGCGCATCTGCGTGCACAGATTCTGTATTTTCTTGGCGAGAATCTTGCCGTCGAGAAGTCCCGGTTTGCCGGAGTGATTCGCGACCAGAAGGGGTGTGACAGTGAGACGGCAGAGGCGGAGGTCGAACAATCAATCAGCCGTATTTTTGATTTCGCGGCATATGCGGACAAGTTCGGCGGGACGGTGCAACCGGTACTCGGACGGCGGCTCGTGGTTGCAGTCCGGGAGCCTGTCGGTGTGATAGGTATGCGGGCACCTGATGAATCACCGCTTCTGGGATTGGTGTCCCTCATCGCCTCAGCGCTTGCCATGGCGAACACTATCGTGGTGGTCGCGGGGAAGCACCCGCTCAGTGCGATGGATCTCGTCCAGGTCATCCAGCATTCCGATGTTCCCTCCGGCGTCGTGAATCTTCTGACAGCTCAGAATCCCGATGCCATCGGCAAAGTTCTCGCAGAGCATGAGGATGTCGACGCGATCTGGCACTTCGGAAGCGCCGACCAGTCGGGCGTCATGGAGAAGGCATCCACGAGCAATATGAAACAAACCTGGACGTCGGGCGGCACGCAGGTCGATTGGGAACACATTCGCCGGGAGAAATTGCTTCTGAAATCCACCCAGGTGAAGAATATCTGGGTGCCGTACGGTGTGTGAACTCACCCTGTAGTCCCTCTCTTTAAAAGAGAGGGACGGATCGCCGGCGTTTGTTCTGTGGGCAAAACGCCCCCTTCTCTTCATAAGAGAAGGGGGGAGGGGGATGAGTTCAGACGAGCGGCACTTGGCAGTCCTTTCTGATGTTACTCCTGCATCTATCTCCCTTCACTCTCAACCTAGCCAAGAGGCTCCCTTGCCATTTATCAAGACCATTCCCGAAGCTGAGGCATCCGGCGACGTCCGGAAGATGTACGACGATGATCGGAAAGGGAAGAACTATCTTCCAAATTACTCCAAGGTCTTTTCCCTTCGCCCGGCCGTGAAAGAAGCGTGGAACGGATTGCTGAAGAGCATCAAAAGCAACATGGACGCAAGACGATACGAGCTGGTGACCGTCGCGGCAGCCCGGGCGTTGAAGAGCTCATACTGTATGCTCGCACACGGCTCAATCCTCGGGGAGAAATTCTATACTCCTGCACAAGTGGCGTTCATCGCGCAGAAGCCTGCAGGATCCCCGTTAACGGAAGCTGAAACGGCGATGATGGACTTTGCCGAGCATGTTGTTCGAGACGCCTCATCGATCACGCAGCAGGAGATCGACACCTTGCGCGCTCACGGATTCACCGACGTCGAGATCTTCGACATTACCGCGGCCGCTACAGCTCGATGCTTCTTCAGCAAGACCCTTGACGCGCTGGGTGCCGAGGCGGACAGGGAATATCGTTCGCTTGACGATCAACTGAGGAACGCCCTGACCGTCGGGCGGCCGATTGCTGATTAGACGTTGAAATAGTGTGTCGATCATCCTGGTCCGCTTACATCTGTGACACTCTTCCCGGCTCCAAAACTGTAGGGACGTAGCCCCGCCCGAAAAACGGCCGGGGTCTTCGACATGCTACGTCCCTACAGCATTTCTAAGGTGTAAGCCGAGCCCCATCTCCCGCCGCCATCTCCGCCGTTTCCTTGCCGTTTCATGACATATCCTTGACATCTTCCCCCTCCGTCCGCCGTACGTTGAATCAGGCAAACAAGGAGCCCGGTCATGAAACCCGATGCAACGATTCTCCGCGCGATGTGGACCACGATGCGTCCCTACCTTCTCTTTGTCTCGGCGATCACGGGAATTGCCGGCATGGCAGCGACGACCACGGTGAATCCGCTGCCGCTGATCACAACATTTGTCGCAGCATTCTTCGCATACGGCTTCGGTCAGGCCCTCACCGACTGCTTCCAGACAGATACGGATGCGATCTCCGCACCGTACAGGCCGCTGGCGGCCGGCGTGGTTTCTCGCAAATCGATCCTGTTCATGAGTCTGGCGGGGATGACGCTCTGCGCGGCGGCATTCGCCGTACGCAACCCATGGAACATCGCATTGGGCGCCGGCGCCGCACTCGGTCTCGCAACATACACGCCGTTTAAACGCCGATGGTGGGGCGGACCGTGGTATAACGCCTGGATCGTCGTCGTGTTGTGTGCCATGAGCTTTTTCGCCGTCCGCCAGGGAAGCCAGACGACGATTCCGGGCTGGTTTCTTCCTCTTCTCGGAACGGTCTTCTTCGGCTATGCAAATTTCGTCCTCGCCGGATACTTCAAAGACATCGCCGCTGATTCAGCAACGGGCTACGAAACGCTCCCTGTCGTCTTTGGAAGAAGGATTGCGTCGTATGCGAGCGACGGGCTTGCGATTGCATTTATCCTGGCGGCCGCGTGGACGGTAGAACGAGCGGCGGAGGTGAACCCATTCCGGCCGGGACATCTGCTCGCACTTCTGTTCGCTGTTCCCGGACTGGTGAACGTGATCGTGGGCCAAATTCTTCTTCATCGCAATCAATCAGATGAGCTGGCATATAAACCGATCGCGCTTGTCGTGAAGGCGTATGTCCTTCTCCTCTCCGCCATCGCCACCTTTCTGCGCCCGGAATGGACGCCGCTTCTGGTTGTTCACTACGGAGTGTTTCTGGAAGTCCTCGACCGACGCCCGGAGGTTACACAAATATGATCGTCTTTCTCAATCCTGCAGCCGGTGGAGGAACGGCACTGAAGAAATGGTCTCAGATCAGAGACGAACTGCCGTCTTCGGGTGAGGGGATTGAAATATGCTCTCTGGCTGACCCGGCAGAGTTGGCGCTAATCGTCGCCGATGCCGTCGCGCGGGGGGAAACCCGTCTCGTCGCTGCAGGGGGCGACGGGACGGTTCACCACCTTCTCAACACGCTGATGATGCTTCCACTCGATATTCGCAAGCAGGCGATTCTCGGCGCCGTAGGATTGGGGTCGAGCAACGATTTCCACAAGCCGTTCGTGAATTCGCACCTACTCAGAGGTGTGCCGCTCCATATCGATTTTGAGCATCCTTGCCTTCGAGACGTCGGAGTAGTAGAAGTGACATCAAACGGCCACACTGTCAGGAGATGCTTTCTCATCAATGCGAGCATTGGCTTGACTGCCGAAGGGAACAGGTTCTTCAATTCTCCGGACTCGATGCTCGGATGGTTGAAAAAGCACAATACCGCACTGGCTATTCTCTATGCGTCGGTGAATTCAATATTCAGACATAAAAACGATCTTGTGAGGTTGCACCTCGTCGATGGTGAGCCATGGCAACTGAGTCTCACGAATCTCGGCGTGGTGAAGAATCCCCATTTCTCGGGAAGCCTCAGATACGACCTGCCCATCGACTACACCAGCGGTACGTTTGGTATCTGTGTGGCCACGGATTTAGGGCTCCTCCAACGCTTGCGCCTGCTCCTGTCGCTTTCTCATGGAAGGTTCCCGCGAAATAACAATGCCTGGGTGAAATCATCGTCAGCATTGACGATCGAGGCGGACAACGATTTTCCGGTGGAAGTCGACGGAGAGATCCTGCTGGGCGGAACCGCAAGCTTTTCCATCATACCGCAAGGGATCAAGGTGTGCTCATGATCGATCTCGTGAAGGAAAATGCATTCATCGCTCAACTTGTATCTGCGATGCCGAGGAATCCAAATCAAATCAACGGTCTGCATGAAAGCGATGCAGAGTTGGTTCGGATTCGAGGGGGAAGCGATCAGATACTTGCAGTGACGACGGACTCCATTGTAGAGGAAATCGAGCAGGGTTTGTATACCGAGCCGTATCAAATCGGTTGGATGACGGTCATGGCAAATCTGAGCGACCTCGCCGCCGTCGGCGCACGTCCGCTCGGTATTCTTCTCTCGGAGACCCTGCCGTCAGATATGCCGGCGGATCAATTAGCCTCTCTTCAAAGGGGCGTGCGAGAAGCATGTCGGACAGCGGGAACGGCGCTTCTGGGCGGCGACACCAATTTCAGTCGGCAATTGCATATGTCGGCAACTGCGGTAGGGTTGGTCGAAGGGAAAACGCCGATGACACGAAAAGGATGCACACCCGGAGATCTTCTCTATTGTACAGGTCCGCTAGGCGGCGGGAATGCCTTCGCGGCAGCGAGAATTCTCCAGGCAAGCGATGCAATCACGTACTTGCCTTCAGCAAGAATCCGGGAAGGATTTCTCCTGAAATCATGCGCCTCGGCGTGCATGGACACGAGCGATGGTCTCTTCGCAACTCTCGATCAGCTCGGCCGACTCAACAACGTTGGCTTCGCACTGGATGAGAGCTGGGAATCTGCGCTTGATCTCCCCGCACTTGCGATGGCGAGGAAACTGGGGGTCGAGCCCTGGATGTTCATGGCTGGTCCTCATGGTGAGTATGAACTTGTCATGACAGTGAAACCTGTCGACGAAGCCGCCCTGCGGACCATCGAGCTTCCCGATGGCAGAACACTGGCTCGCCTTGGCCGAGTTACCGGAAATCCAGGAATCGCGCTCGGTGGTTGGGGAGCATTCAGCAGTGAGGACCTGGCATCAATCCGCAACTTCCCTCTCTCCGCTGGAGAGAACCTCCAGGAATTCCTTCGATTTCTCTCCGGAACCGGCGCCCGGTGCAAGACTTCGACGCAAGCATGACAATCCTGTGACAACCCGACTTCACTTCCGTGGTATACTTGAAGTGAGATTTGAGGAGAACTGCCATGACGACCACGGGAACATACAACGGCGGAGAGAATTTCGATCTGCGCGACATTCTCTTGCGGGGAAGATCCATGAAGCTGGCCGAACGTACTGCCTCTTTCGAGGGGTTTCTCCAGTCAATGCAGAGCCACGCGGCGAATTCTTGCATGCGGTGCATAAGCTCGCCGGCTGATCGGGAAGTACTGGTAATTGATCCTGTTTCTGGCTGCGAACGGTCCATGCTCATGTTTGGATCGAACAACTATCTCGGACTGGCCACACACCCCTACGTGAAAAAACAGGCCGCCGAAGCCCTCGAACTCTTCGGGGCAGGATTGGGAGGACCCCCGCTCCTCAACGGGTACACGACCCTTCATCGCGCCCTGGAGGAGCGCCTTGCGGCCCTCAAGGGGATGGAAGACGCGATGGTGTTCTCAAGCGGCTACGGCTCGAACGTGGGACTGGTGACCGGTCTTGCCAGCAGAGCAGACCTGATCGTCTACGACGCCTACAGTCACGCTTCGTTTTGCGACGGTATCAAGATGTCAGGTGCCCAGTCGCTGATGTTCTCCCACAATGACCCTGCTTCGCTGAAGGTGACGCTGGACCAGGCTGTGAGGCGCTCACCCAGCGACCTGTTCGTCGGCGTCGAAGGGGTCTACTCCATGGACGGGGACGTCGCGCCGCTGGATCGGATCCTTCCGCTGTGTCGCTCCTACGGGGCTCACCTGATCGTCGACGACGCGCATGGGACCGGCGTAATGGGGCCTCACGGCCACGGGACGGCGGAGCATTTCGGACTTGAAGGAAAGGTGGACATCACGATGGGGACGTTCAGCAAGACGTTCGCTGTGACTGGCGGATTCATCGCAGGCACGAAGGCCATCGTCGACTTCCTCCGCTACTTCGCACGGTCCTACATGTTCTCGGCATCCCTGCCCCCGGTGGTCATCGCCACTGTTCTTGCAGGTCTGGATGTCATGGAGCGGGAACCCGAGCGGCTGGAGCGGCTGTGGCACAACATCGGTCTGGCAAAATCGGCGTTGGAGCGGATCGGATTCCCCTCCGCCTCGCAGTCCGCCATCATTCCGCTGCGCGTGCCTTCATGGATGGACATGCGGAAGGCCGCCGGGCTGTTTTCTGAGCGAGGGATCTTCTTGAATGCAATCGAGTATCCTGCCGTGCCGGTGTCGCAACAGCGATTCCGCGTCAGTATCATGGCGACACACACGGAGGAGGACATTGCGCGGCTGGTCTCGGCCGTGGAAGAGGTCTGGGCGATGGCCAAACTGGACAAGGAGGGACAAGAAAATGCGCCCCAAACGAACGCTGCCTGATCGGAAGACTCTTGAAATCATCGTGCTCTTCCAGAACCTTGGTGACGACCATCCGTATTACGCGCAGAGCCCCGCTCCGCCTCTGCCGGGAATACTCCTGGCTGCTCTGACGCCTGATATCGTGAACGTTCGCGTGCTGCATGAGATGGTCCGGCCCATCGACTACGGTACCGATGCCGACTTCATAGCGCTGAGCTTCATGGACTACCTGGCGCCTCACGCGTACGATGTCGCGGCGCGCTTTCGAGCAATGGGGAAGATCGTCGTCGGCGGCGGGAAATTCGCGTCGACGTTTCCCGATGAGGTCAGCCCGCATTTCGATGCCATCCTGGTGGGGGAGGCGCAGGGAGTGTGGCCGTCCATGGTTCATGACATGGTGAACGGCAAGCTGAAGCGTCGATACGAAGCGCCGGCGATCCCGTCCCTCGAACATCTGCCGCCCCCTCGATACGATCTCGTCGAGAGCAAATATGTTACGCCTGTGGTGACGGAGGCAACCCGTGGCTGTCCACACAGCTGTACCTACTGCCAGCTGAATATCCGCCGGTTGCCATTCCGCATGCGCCCCATCGAAGATGTTATCCGTGATCTCCGCGCTACGCAGGCCTTGCCGTGGTACAAACGGAAAATGGCCATGCTGCTCGACAACAATCTGGGCGGCGATCTGGCTTACGCGAAAGCCCTGCTGCGCGAAATAGCCCGGCTGAAATTCTGGGGAGTGGGTGTGCAGTTCAGCATTGAGTGTTTACGTGACGAGGATTTTATCGATGCACTGGCGGAGGCGAGATGCCGCATGGCATTCATCGGGATGGAATCGCTGCAGCCGGAAAGTCTCGCCTCGGTCAGAAAGCCGCAGAACCGGGTCGAGGAGTACCGCGGGTTTTTCGACAAGCTCCATCGCCGCGGCATCCTCACGTTCACCGGCCTCATGTTCGCCCTGGAGGAAGACACCGTCGAATATTACCGGCAGCTGCCTGCAATGCTGGAGGATGTCGGGACCAGCGTCATCCTGCCTTCGATTGCGATCCCTCTGTACGGTACTCCCTTGTATCAGAGCACCGCGTCGGAAGGACGCATCACCGATGAGGACCTCTCTCACTACGAAGGCGACCACATCGTTTTCAAACACAAAGGACTCTCTGATGAGGAGATCGTGTCAGCCTACGCGAACGTGACCCTGTCATTCTATTCGTGGCGCAATATTGTCAAACGTCTTGCTCGCATACTGGTGCGCCAGGAGAGGAGGGAAACAAGGAGGGAATTCGTCCTGCGGCTTCTGGTGGTGACGTTCGTCTACATCAAACTTTCGGTGTTTCAACGGCATCATGCCCGGGTCAAAATCAAAGAGATCACCCTCCAGTCGAACCTGACACAGCCGCAGGTCCAGCCGATTGCGGCTTGAGCCCTGCGTTGCGGCAAGCTATGATCGGACGAACTTGTAGCCTGCAGTATGGATCGTCAGGATGTGTTGAGGGCTCGCGGGATCCGCTTCAAGCTTCTTGCGGAGAGAGAGCACGTAGTTATCCACGGTGCGCGTTGTCGGGAACGTCTCGTACCCCCACACCTGGTTCAACAACATGTCGCGGGTGACGACCTCGCCTTCGTGCAAGGCCAGGAACCTGAGCACCGCGTACTCGCGGACGGTGAGCTTTACGACTTTGCCTTTGCGGGTAGTCTCCTGTTTGATGAAATCCACATGGACATTGCCGAAAGTGACATCTTCCACTTCCTGTCGCAGAGTTCCTTTGCGGCGCAAGAGTGCCCGGATCCGCGCAAGGAGCTCCCTGACACTGAACGGCTTTGTCACATAGTCGTCCGCGCCGATCTCCAGCCCGAGGACCTTGTCCATTTCTTGTGACTTGCTCGTCAGCATGAGGATCGGCGACGTTGCGCCGGACGAGCGCAGCTGCTTGCAGACCTCTTCTCCGTTCATGTCGGGAAGCCCGAGGTCCAGGATTACGAGATCCACGGTATCGTGCTTTGCGAACGAGAGCCCCTGTTCACCTGTCCCCGCAGCCAGCACGTGAAAATGTTCCTGGCCGAGCATCTCCTGCAGGCCTTTCCGAATGGCCGAATCGTCTTCAATGATGAGAATGGTCTTCATGGTCGCTTCAGGTGTTCGTTGGTGGGTGAACTCGTCGAAGGGGAAAAACAAGAGTAAATGTGCTGCCGATGCCCGGCGAACTCTCGACCTCAATCTTCCCTTGATGCTCGTCCATGATATGTTTCACGACGGAGAGCCCGATGCCGACGCCCTGCACCTGTCGCGGGAGCGCCGGGTCGCGGTAGAATCTCTCAAACAGGTGTCCGAGCGCCTCCTTCGAGATTCCCCGTCCGTGGTCCTGGATGCTGCACCGGACATCGCCGCCCGTTCTCCAAAGAGAAACCCGGATACGCTTGTCGTCTAGGGCGTATTTCATCGCGTTGGACAGCAGATTCAAGAGGGCCTCGCGGACCGCATCCGCGTCTGCGTGGATCATGAAGGCCCCTTCACGCAGCCCTCCACGGGTGCTCCTCTTCTTCATCGCGATCGAAACCGTGAACCCCTCCTTGGCCAGCTGATAGCGCAGCATTGCGAGCACGTCCTTGACGATGGTGTCGAGGCGAACGGGCGCGCACGCGTAGTGCACATCGCCCCGGTCAATGCGTGCTGAATCGAGGATGGTGTTCACCATGCGCTGGAGCCGGTCGGTCTCGCCCTGGATGATCCTGACGTAATCCCGGGAATGTTTTTCGCCCCGCGGGATCCGCTGCTGCAGCATCTCCGCGAACATCTTGATGGAGGTGAGCGGCGTGCGCAATTCGTGCGACACATACGAAACGAAATCCGATTTCATCGCGTTGAGGCGCTCCAGGCGATCCGCCCGTTCCGCTTTCTCCATCACTTCCTTCTTGAGGATGTCCCGTTCGATCTCTACCCCCACCTGTTGAAGAAGGCTCGCCAGAAGATCGACGTCTTCGCTACTGAACCGGCTCCCGGAGCGTTTCTTTCCGAGGAGCAGGAGCCCGAGAATGCGGCCGTCAAAGCCGCGGGAAGCATGGACGAGGACGATTCCCTGATGATCAGGAATGACACTCCGCAACAAGGTGAATGGCACGCCAGGCTCAATCCGATCGGAGACAGAGAGGGGGAGTATCGCGGCTTGCTCAACTTCCTCACTCAAGGCATCAAACAAGGCCGGTTCCGAGGTTGAGAGGTCACGACCTTCCTGAATCCCCGGCCAGCCACCCCGTGGAGAGCTCACGAACGCGATCCGCTCGGGGGCGAGGATGGTCGATACGCGTTCGACAAGCAGATGTACCACGTCCTCGATGACCACACACGTGGAAAGATCCTCCTGGAATCTTCGTTGCGCCCTCCGATAGTCGTACCGAATGCGGAAAAACCGTCGGTCCACTTCCCGTTGCACGACGCGACGGGCGGGCTCGAACAGCAACGCGACGATGATCGCTG
This sequence comes from Bacteroidota bacterium, assembly GCA_035506295.1. Classification (GTDB taxonomy): domain Bacteria; phylum Bacteroidota; class Ignavibacteria; order UBA10030; family UBA6906; genus DATJPR01. Next base: position 24,981 of record DATJPR010000051.1, read on the forward strand.
CGCCGGCGGAGAAGCCGATGGATTCCTGGTAGGTGAATGATGACGCGATGCCGGCCGCTCCTCCGACCACGAGGATGTACAGGAGTGCAATGAACGCCATGACCGTGCCGTACACCACGCTCCGATTGAGGATAAGGTCGATATCCATGATGTGGTACTTCACAATCGAAGCCCCGAAGGCGAGTGGGATGAAGCCTGACGCAAGAAGCATCACGCTCTCGGGCACGAGTCCGTAGGAAAGGAACATCAGCGGTATAACCCACAGGACGACAAACGGCACGAATCCGATAAAGAGTCCCCACACCACCCACCGGATCTTCCGCCGTTCCTCTTCATCAGTCGCCTCCCGGTAGGACTGGCGGATCGTCCAGAGACCGCTAAAGACCAGCGCGATCATGAACCAGCGTGTGAACGTGAACCACGTCAGGTACGTATGGAAATCCGTCACCACGCCCGACCTAAACGCGGCAATAAATGCTGTGCTGGTGCCGATCGCAAGGATTGCAGCCAGGCCATAGAGGAATGGAAGGAGGGACCGCAGTCGATTTTCCCGTGGACTCGGGAAGAGCCGAATGAAATGAAAGAAGAACAAGGGAACGAAGGCATACATCGTCGAAAAGATCGCCCGCAACGCCGGACCGAGAAACGCCGGAGTGCTCAGGACGGATCCCCAGGTTGTCGAGAGCATCACGGCGGTTCCTATGGAACCAAAATGATAGACGTGTGCCGCGGGGTCGTCCGGTTTCCGCCAGAAGACAAGGAGCCCGACGATGAAAAAGAGGGAACTGACGATAATGACCGAGACGAGGTAGAAGGCGCCGTAGTAATGCCCGAGCTCAACTTCTTCGCTTCGAACGCCCTCAGCACCTTTGAGTGTCAGGAGCACATGGTCACCTACCCGCAGGTCATCCAGGATAAACTCAACATCGTCGACGGTTGAAATGGCGCGTCCGTCAATTTTCAGCAGGACCTCGCGTTGGTGGATCCGCGATGAAAGGGGTTCTCCGACCCGGGCGCAATACACAGTGTCCATCCTGCTCGCGAACGCCACGGGGATCCCGGGCTTTGCGGCGATGTGAACGAGACCGAGCGTACAGACGACAAGTGCAGCGATATCAAGCAGATAGACGATAGGCCGAAAGGCCGCAGGGTGGGTCATCGGGGACTCCAGACGGGAAGGAGGGGCAAGAGTCTGAAGAATATACTGAATTCAAATTTTGCAAGCCACTTCCCGCAACTTTTCGGGAGGGCGTCAAGTCTAAGAAGTAACTGCGCAGTGCACATCATCGATCCGCGGGTGGCGATGGAAGACAACGACCTGATCCGGAAAGCTCAGGAGGGCGACACCGACGCCTTTGAGGAATTGGTGTACCGGCATGACCGGAGCGTGTTGTCTATTGCCTCCCGCTACGTGCTCAGCGCCGACGAAGCCAAGGATATTTACCAGGAAGTTTTCCTTCGCGTGTACAGGGGTCTGAAGGGGTTCCGGTTCCGGAGCGAATTCTCGACATGGCTGCATCGCATCACCGTCAACGTCTGCCTGTCGTACAAAGCCAGTCATCGCTCTTACTCACGTCCGAGGAAACATGATGAAGAAGCGGACGATGACCGCCAGTCGGATGGGGACATCGTGGATCCCGCCGCGGGACCGGATATGGATGCCGTGCGTTCGGAGATTGCCCGGAGGGTCGATGCAGCCCTGCTGGATCTCGCGCCGAAACATCGCATGGTGTTTTCTCTCAGGCACCTCGAGGGATACTCGCTCAAGGAAATTGCGGCCATGATGGACTGCGCCGAAGGGACCGTAAAACGATACCTGTTCGACGCGACACGAAAGATGAGAGGGCAGTTGAGGGATCTCGTATGACACACAAGAAATATCAACGGATGCTCGTTCTCTCCTTGAGCGGCGATCTGGAGAAGAACGAAACGGCGGAACTTGAACGCCATCTGGCAACCTGCGCCGGGTGTCGGCGCGAACGTGCTGCGCTCGAAAAGCTGAACGGTTTTTCCACCGTCTTGCATGACGCCGTGCAGGTCGACGATGCTCTCCTGACGGAAGCGCGGAGCGAGTTGCATGTTCTCCTGCAGCGCGAAGCACGTGCATCACGCGGCGGAGGCCGATTCATGCCGGCTCTGCACATCAGGCCGGCATGGGGATACAGTCTGGGGTTTGCGCTGACGCTCGTTGTGGGGGTCGGCATCGGCTTGATGCGTCCGTTCCAGCCGGGAGAGCAACCCCGGACGGAGACGCATCCACCTGTGACCACCGCAAGCATGACCTCCCCGCTGGCGGGGCGTACGCGGATTACCAATGTACAATTCCTCGATCGGGGAACGACGTCGGGGACGGTGGAATTCACGTTCGACGCTGTCACTCCTGTTCACATGCGCGGCACGGTTGACGATCCCGGGGTGCAGAAAGTCCTCGTCAGTGCGCTGTTGAACGACGACAACCCAGGGGTCCGGCTGAGCGCGGCGAACGCCTTCGCTTCCGGCACGCCCGTGAAATCCGACAGCGCCATCAAGACAGTCATGATCAAGGCCTTGCTCAGCGATCCCAATATCGGCGTTCGGAAGCAGGCGCTCGCGGCGCTGCGGTCAATGCCGTTTGACGACCAGATCAGGGCGGCATTTCTTGCCACGTTGAAATCCGATGCGAATCCCGGGCTGCGCATCGCGGCGATCAACGCCCTGGATCCCATTCTGAGTCAGCCCGGGGAAATCGATCAGAGCGTGCGCGACGTGTTGCAGCAGCGTGCCCGGTCCGATCGCAACGACTATATTCGTTTGAAGGCGAAGGCGGTTCTTCTGGAGAAGCAATGAAAACATCATATGCGCACAACCTTGGCAGATCTGTCACCATCCTTGCTTTCCTGACGACGCTCTCGGGGGCGAGAGGTGATGCACAACAGATCAGCACAAAGTCTTTTGACCTCGAGGAGGGAGGGACGGTGAGAATCGTCCTCAGTGCTGGGAATATCGAGATCACTCCCTGGGGGAGGAACACCGTGAAAGTGGATGCCGTGAACGATGACGATGATCTCACCGTGTCGAAGAATGGCAATACGGTCCTGGTCCGTTCCTGGTCGGATGTGGATGTGCAGGTGTCCGTGCCGCAGCGGATCAATCTCGATCTCCAATGCGGAAGCGGAGACATCCAGATCGACGGTTCGATGAACGGCTCGCTGAAAGCGAGGACAAGTGGCGGAGAAATCGGCATCCGTGACTTCAATGGAGGCGTTTCGGTCAGCACGGGGGGAGGAGGGGTGATGTGTGGAAACATCGACGGCAAGGTGTTCGTCGAGTCTGCGGGCGGTGATCTGCAAATGGGAAACATCAAAGGCGAGGTGGACCTGGAAACCGATGGCGGAGACATCGAAGTGAAGGACGTCAACAAGTCGATCACGGCGCGGACATCAGGCGGGAGTCTCCTTGTCGGGAGCGTGGGCGGCAATGTACGCCTGCAGACATCGGGCGGCGATATCGAGGTGGGTCCTGTCACGGGTGAATCGACACTGGAGAGTTCCGGCGGCAATATCATTGTCCACGGTGGCGGCGGAAGAATCGACGCCTCGACCTCCGGAGGCGATTTGACCCTTGAACGCGTCGCCGGATCTTTCTCGGGGCAGACATCCGCAGGAAACATCACGGCATCGGTGATCGCCAGGGGAAAGCGGAGCGACGGAAAGCTGAGCAGCGGTGGGGGAAATATCCTTCTGGAGATTTCGCCGGAGGCCAGTGCCACGATCGTTGCGACGGTCCATGAGTCCGGGAGATGGCAGGACGACGAAGACGAATCGACGATTACCTCGGACTTCCCGGCGGTAACCTACCGCAAGGATTCGGGGAACGGGGAAATCACGGCCACCTATCGGCTGAACGACGGCAGCGGGAAAATCACTCTGGACGCATCCATGGGCAGCATCACCATCCGCAAAGGAGCTCGTTGACATGCTTTTCGCCGCGATCCTGACATGTGCCCTCGCAGGTGACTCCGTCTCAACCGACGTCCGGCAGATCGAATCCCGGCGACTCACGGAGTCCGTCCGCATCGACGGTGCAATCACAGACCCTGCCTGGAGGACGCTCCCGGTCTTTTCGGAATTCCTCCAGCGCGATCCCATCGAACATGCCGCCCCGACGATGCGCACAGAGATCCGGGTCGGCTACGACGACGCGGCGCTGTACATCGCCGCGCGGATGTACGATCCGGCACCGGATTCCGAGACCGTGCGGCTCGGCAGGCGAGACGTGCAGCAGAATGCGGACCTTTTTCAAGTGTACCTGGATACCTATCACGACAAACGGTCAGGGTATTACTTCGGCATTGACGCTGCGGGCACCATGTATGATGGCATCCTGTACAATGATGACTGGAGCGATGATTCGTGGGACGGAGTCTGGGAAGGAAAAGTGCGACGGGACGCGAAAGGGTGGACCGCGGAGATGCGGATCCCGTTCTCGCAATTGCGCTTTCAGGACAAGGACGCGTACGTCTGGGGCATCGATTTTCGCAGAGACATCGCCCGGCGCAATGAGACCGATTGGGCGGCGTTTACTCCGAAGAACGGCAGCGGGTTCGTCTCGCGCTTCCTCGAGCTGGTGGGAATTCAACAAATTGCCCCGCCTCAACGGGTGGAAATCCTTCCCTATGTCACCACCATGGCTGAATACCTCCAGCATCCTTCGGGCGACCCGTTCAATAGTGGTTCCCGGTACACGCCCCATGTCGGCGCGGATCTCAAAGTCGGCATCGGGTCCAACCTGACCCTGGATGGAACAGTCTACCCCGATTTTGGACAGGTGGAAGTTGACCCGGCGGTCGTGAATCTGAGCGACGTCGAAACGTATTTCAATGAGAAGCGGCCGTTCTTCATCGAGGGATCGTCGATCTTCAATTTCGGCAGGGGCGGCGCGGTGAATTACTGGAGTTTCAATTGGGGCGATCCGCAAATCTTCTACAGCCGCAGGATCGGACGCGCGCCGCAAGGAACACTTCCGAGCGCCGATTTTGCCAATGAGCCGACCGGGACGACCATTCTCGGTGCCGCCAAGCTCACCGGCAAACCGGACGTCGGCTGGAGCATCGGGGCGATCGAGGCGGTGACCCGGCGCGAACACGCCGATCTGCAGATCGCCGGGGTTCGTTCGACACAAGAAGTCGAACCGTTGACCTCGTATACTATTGCGCGTGCGCAACGGGAGTTCGGAGGGGGAAGTCAGGGGCTCGGACTGATGCTAACGTCTACCAATCGTTTCTTCGATGAGACAAGTCTGCCGGCGCAGCTCAATTCCCATGCCCACCTTGCCGGTCTCGACGGATGGACATTCCTGGACAGCAGCCGGACCTGGGTGTTGACCGGATGGGGGACCGGCTCACTCGTTCGCGGCACGCGGGATCGACTGATCGCGCTGCAGAGCAGCTCAGCGCATTATCGCCAGCGACCCGATCTGATCCACGACCGGATGGACAGCAATGCCACTTCCCTCCTGGGCTACGCCGGCAGAATCATGCTCGCCAAGCAAAAGGGAGACTTCTTCGTCAACTCCGCGGTCGGCTTTATCAATCCGGAGTTCGACAACACCGACCTGGGCTATCTCTGGCGGACCGACGTGATCAATTCGCATATCGGCGCCGGGTATCAATGGACGTCGCCGACCAGCTGGTACCGCAGCATGACGGCGATGGGCGCCCTGTTCCGGACCTTCGACTTCGATGGTGCGACCACATGGGAGGGAGTGTGGTCGAGATTCGATTATCAGTTCCTGAACTATTACGACGTGACCCTCAGTTGGGCATACAATCCGCAGACGACGAACGATCGCCGGACGCGCGGTGGTCCGCTGACGCTGAATCCCAAGGGATATGAAATTGATTTTTCGGGTCAGACGGATGGCAGGAAGGATGTGGTGGGGAGCGTCTACGGCTATGTGTATATCGACCGGGAAGCGAGCTGGTCGATTTCCGCCTCGGTCGATGCGCACCCGTCGTCCAACCTCGAAATCAGCGTCGGGCCGGAAATGGACAGGAACGCGGATTACGCTCAATGGGTGGGATCGTTTGCGGACCCGGGCGCGATTGCGACGTTTGGCAATCGGTATATCTTCGCACTTCTTGATCAGACCACCCTTTCCGCGAACATCAGGGTGAACTGGACATTCACGCCGCAACTGAGTTTCCAATTGTACCTCCAACCGCTGGTCTCCTCCGCCTCCTACAGGGATTTCCGCACGCTCAAGAGGCCCGGGTCGTATGACTTTCTCACCTACGGCACGCAGGGCTCGACGATTGCCGATGACAACGGTAACATCACCGTCGATGCCGACGGAAACGGGCCTTCGGCACCCATCGCGTTCGCCGACCCGAGCTTTACCTTCTGGTCGCTCCGGGGGAATGCCGTTCTCCGTTGGGAATACACACCCGGCTCGACGCTCTATTTTGTCTGGACGCAGACACGCTCGGAGTCTGACCTGTGGGAGAACTCCCCCTTCCGGGCGCCGTTCGAGCGACTGGTGTCCATTCAGCCCGACAACATCTTCATGATCAAACTGACGTATTGGTGGAACAAGTAGCGCGGCGACGGTCGCCGGCATGTATTCCTCTTCTGCCGCAGGCATGTTCAACGCCGGCCTGAGGAAACCCCTTCCTTCGACCATGCCGGTTATTCCTCTTTTCTCCTTAGAAAAGCCAACCATCTACAGTTTTTGCTTCCTCACTTGAAGGTAAGCTTCAGGTTTCGTAGCTTAAAGTAAGGTACCAGCACTCCCCGCATTCATGTTCTTCGATCAGCTCACCTGATCCCGATGCACCCCGTGGATCGACCGTCGGTGGGTATTCGTCCAATTGGAAAAGGGCGTCTTATGAAAAGAGCAGCCATACTGGGCATCCTTATGATCGCCTTGACCGGAGCGGCGTTTGGGCAACCGGTCAAGGCCACTATTGACACGGGCGACACGACGTGGATGCTCGTATCGACGGCCTTTGTCATGTTGATGACCCCCGGACTTGCGCTTTTCTACGCGGGGATGGTTCGCAGGAAGAATGTCCTCGGGACCTTTATGCAGAGCTTCATCGCTCTCGCGGTGATTACCCTTCTCTGGGTCCTCTACGGCTACAGCCTTGCGTTCGGCCCATCTTCCGGCGGTATCATCGGCAGCCTCGACTGGATCGGTCTGCGCAATGTCGGCCTCACGCCGAACCCCGATTACGCACCAACCATTCCGCATCAATTGTTCATGCTGTTTCAGATGATGTTCGCGGTCATCACGCCCGCGCTGATCACGGGCGCTGTGGCAGAGCGAATGAAATTCAGCGCCTACCTGCTGTTTCTCGTTCTCTGGTCGACCTTCGTGTACGTTCCTCTGGCCCACTGGGTATGGGGGGTGGGAGGGTGGATCCGTAATCTTGGCGCGCTGGATTTTGCCGGCGGACTTGTCGTGCACATCTCCTCCGGCGTAGCCGCGCTTGCTGCCGCCCTCGTCCTCGGGACTCGAAGAGGATACCTGCGGGAAGTGACGCCTCCGCACAACATGACGATGACAGTTCTTGGCGCGGCACTTCTCTGGTTCGGGTGGTTTGGCTTCAACGCGGGCAGCGCGGTTGCGTCGGGTGCTCTGGCCGTCTCAGCCTTCGCCGCTACGCATATCGCTTCAGCCGCCGCCACGGTCTCGTGGACGGCGGTGGAATGGTGGCAGCGCGGAAAACCGACAGTGCTTGGAGCAGTATCGGGATCGGTCGCCGGGCTCGTTGCAATTACGCCTGCCTCCGGCTTCGTGGGGCCGATGCCGGCGCTCGCCATTGGACTGTGTGCAGGGGTCATCTGCTACTTTGGCATCAGCCTCAAAGGGAAATTCGGGTACGACGATTCACTTGATGCAGTCGGCGTCCACGGGGTGGGCGGAACCTTCGGCGCGCTGGCCACCGGCCTGTTCGCCTCGAAGGCGATCAATGCGGCGGGGGCGGATGGCTTGTTCTTCGGCAATTCCTCACAGCTTCTCATCCAGGCGGTGAGCGTTCTCGCAGCGATCGTCTATTCGTTCGTCGTGAGCTGGATTCTTCTCAAGATTACAGACAAAATCATCGGTCTCAGGGTCGATGCGCAGAATGAAGTGGAGGGTCTCGACCTCAGTCAGCACGGGGAAACCGGATACACGATGTGAAGGCAATCTCAATGAGCGGGCGAATCACAAGAAAGGAGCGGCTCGAGGGAGGCCTTCGGTATCCAGGGGCTTCATTGTTCATGGGAGCGAACGCGACGGGGATTTGTCGACAGACTCTCTGATCCCTTCGGTCTGTCAAAGCCGGTTTGTTCCTGGTTGGGTGCACGCCCTTTGAGGCGACGATAGAAGAGCGAGGTGTGGGCGAAATACGCCCCGATGAGAATAACCAGCAATCCGTTGTGTACAAGGACCGTGCTCATGCTCGCCTCCCTGTTTCGTTGAAGGCAATTTATGATACACGGGCGCCGATCCGAATAAAGCGTTCTGAAATTTCGGGTGGGTTTTGGTAAGAAAAAAATAAAAGGAGGGCCTGAAGCCGTAAAAACGGTGAAGCGTTGGCAGCAGAACGCAATCCTACGCCCGGACAACGGTATCCAGCTTTGATCTCAAGGAAATCATCCGAAGCGCGAGATCGGTCGCCAGCTCTTCGAGGAGGCGGGCCTCCTCCGCTTCGAATCTCGAAGCGCTCATAGTATAAACCGCCAGGACACCGAGGAGGTCGTTCCCTCGGTGAACTGGGAGACATAGTGATGAACAAAGACCACGCCTTTGCATTTCGACACGCCATCCCGCATCGGCAGGCTCGCTCTCAGATGTCCGAACGCGGACAGTGGCGGCGTTGGCCATCGCCCTCGTGAGAGGCCCCTCGGGTTCCTGAGACGCAATCCACACGTGCTGCCAATCGGACGTCATCGCTGCATCCGTCCCGCTCACGGCGACGGGCCACAGCGCATCTCGACGTTCCAGGTCCGCGGCGGCGAACCACACCAGCTGGCATCCACCCGTCTCCTTCATTGTCCTGCAGACGGTCGAGATCATTTCCGACTCATCGTGATTTCTCAGAAGAACCTGGCTGCATTCGAGAACAGCCCGGAGCGTCATGTTGTTGTGCTTTGTCTCTTCCTCGAGATGCTTCCGGTCCGTGACCTCCGTTGATGCGAACAGAAGATATTCCACTTCACCCTTGTCACCGGAAATCGGTTCTATGTCCCAATCCCAATACGTCGTGCCCCGTTCCGGATGATGGACGAAGGTGACGGATCTGGAATCAAGGTGAATCGCCTGCCTGGTCCGAACAACCTCTGCCAACACCTTCATCAGACTTGTGGCGCAATGCGTCCGGTGCGGCCAGGTATCGTCGAGACGACTCCCCGAAGCCGGCCGCGAGGGATCGCTGAAGTTGTCAAGCCAGCGGCTGTTCGCGCAAACTATGTTCGAATCGCGATCGATGACGACAACGCTGCTTGTGGAGTTTGAGTAGAGCAGAGTAAATGCGTCAACGATCCGGCTGGGCACGGGAGCCGGTGGCCGCCGTGTTGCTTTCGCGGCACCGACGGAGATCCTGAAGTGGCGGCTCCCGACGGGACGAATGTTCAATGCGGCGCGGAACGTCTTGCCTCGGTTGCTTTTGAGGGTGCATGGGATCGAAATGTGTGGATGGACGTTCGTCGCCTTGAGATTACTTAACCTGTTTCCCAGCGTTTTCGATACGACCAACGCCTGTAGCGAACGGCGAACCAGGTTCTTCCTGTCGAACCCAAACTGTTTGCATGCTTTGAGGTTGACGTCGAGAACTCTCCCCCCTGAGTCCACGAGAAACATCGCCTGCCGGGAGGCTTCAGGCAGCGGTGGATGTGGATGACCCTGGTGCCGGGGTTGAACGTGAAGCGTGTGGATGCGTCTGGATGGGGGCATGGTCGTCGATTCTCCGTCCGCAGGAAGGGCAGGACTAAGATAGACGATCCATCGGAATGAAGCAATTTCCGAGAAGAAGGGAGGTCTCATATTGCATCGGAGGCCTTTTTTTCGTCTCTTCCCTCTTGCTGGACCCACTCTCAACGACAATTCTCATATTCCGCCATGATGGGAAGGATGCGGGCCGGGTTGGCATTGACAGCGCTGGTGGCGCTCAGTTCCTGCAACGAGGAACTTGGTCCAGTGCACGATCCATCAGGCTTCAGCGGCGTTATCCGATTTCATAACTGGCCCCCGGCAGACAGCATCCGCGAAATGCGTCTCGTGGCGTTTCTCGTTGCTCCCACTGACAGCGCGGGGATCATCCCGCTCCTCATCGCCGGCCAGGCGGCAGTGTTTCCGCCCATTGGTCAGGATTATCTCCCGACGTTGGTTGACAGCGTGACTTTTGAATTCACGACGGATTCCGGGACGAACCTTCAGATATCAGAGTATCCCTATGTTGCGGTGATGTATCAGTATGGACCGAACATTCTTCACGATTGGCGCCCGGCCGGCGTGTATTCCGGTCGCAGCGGCTCTTTTGATCCTGCGCCGGTTCGCGTCCTGCTACACCGTGTCACCCATGGCATAGTTATCGACGTCGATTTCGCGAATCTCCCACCAATTCCCTGGCGATGACACGACATCACTTCATCGGTGCGCTCTTTCTCCTGGAGTTCCTCTCGCTTCGAGCGTTCCCCGGTTCAATAGCAGGCCGGGTAATGTCGGAAAGTGATCATGAGGGCGTCGCAGGCGTGAGAGTATTCCTGCAAGGCACCGTCCGCGGCGTTTCGACCGGGGCGCAGGGGGAATTTCGCCTGGCCGAAATTTCTCCCGGCACGTACACGCTCGTCTTCTCGATGATCGGCTATCAACGACTGACGGTCGCCGGAGTCGTCGTTCGGGACACCGGCGAGACGGTGCTGACCGTGAAGATGATCCAGGTTCCTATTGAAACAGACCAGATCGTCGTAACGGCGAACAAACGGGAGCAATCGCTGGACGAAGTCCCGGCCAGCATCTCTGTGGTTGACGCCACCGCCATTGAGCGTAGGAATGCGCAATCGATCGACGAAGTGTTGCGCTACGTCCCCGGCGTCAACATCACAGGAACGCAGGTCAACATCCGGGGCTTCAGCGGATATAGCCTCGGCGCCGGCAGCCGCGTCCTTATGCTTCTGGACGGAATCCCGTTTATTGCCGGCGATACGGGTGAGTTGAATTTCGAGTCGGTCCCCATGGAGGAGGTGGAACGCGTTGAGGTGGTCAAAGGGGCAAGCTCGGCCTTGTACGGATCGAACGCTCTCGGCGGCGTCATCAATCTCATTACGAAACCGATCCCGGAGGGAGAAGCGACCACCGTGCGGATGTACGGAGGACTCTACAGCAATTTCCCCGACCCTGAATGGCAGTGGTCCGACCACAAGAGGTACACGACCGGTGAATCTGTTTCCCATGTCCATCGCGAGGGGAACATCGGATTCTCGCTGTATGCATCGAACCAGTCGGATGACGGCTACCGGCAGAACGACTATCACCGTCGCTACAGCATGCTTCTGCGATTGAAAGAATATTCGGCGTCTTCGACGTCGCTTTCCCTCAACTTCGGCCTCGTGCATCAAAACGCGGGTCAGTTCCTGTTTTGGCGGAACATCGATTCAGCGCTGATCCCGCCGAAACCGAACCAGGCGGACAACGAAACTTCCACCCGGTACTTCCTCAGCGGGATCTACAGCTCAGCAATGTCTGACCATGTGCTCATGACCGTCAAAGCCCTGTGGTATCACAACGATTGGGGGTGGGAACAGACGGGCCAGGATGCGCGGACCGGTTCACTTGCCGACGATCTCCGGCTTGAAGTGCAATCGACCATTCTTCCGTCGGATTTGCATACGGTGACTCTCGGAGTGACCGCCACTGCCGATCTCATCGGTGGCGACATCTTTGCGACACAGACGCTGGGCGGGTTCGCCGTGTATGGACAGGACGAATGGAAGGTGGCCGACATGATCACCTTCACCGCGGGGATGCGGTTCGATCTCCAGACCGTGGGACTCGCAAGCAACGCGGGTCAGCTCAATCCCAAGGTCGCCCTCACGTACCGGCCGCTGGACGGAATGACGCTCCGGGCTTCCTTCAGCCAGGGCTTCAGGGTTCCTTCTCTTCCTGAGGCGTTCGTGGCGGCAGGCACGACCGGAGTGATCGCCGTGCCGAATCCGGATCTGCGTCCGGAGAAGAGCACTTCGTACGAGCTCGGCATGTCGCAGTCGCTGGGAGATGCCGGTGCATTGGATATTGCGGCCTTCAGGTCGGAAATCAACAATCTCATCGAGCCGGGATTGATCGTCTCAGGGTCGAACCTCGAGCTGCAATGGAGAAATGTGACCCGGGCCCGTATTCAGGGGTTCGAGACATCGGTGAAGCTCGGCCTTCCCAGCAAAGTCGCAGCAACGGAGTTCGGGTACACGTACTCGTATCCTCAGGACCTCACACTTCATCAGCTTCTCAAGTATCGACCCCGTCATGTCCTGTACGTGAGCGCGAGATCGACGCTGGGGTGGTTCTCCGCGGACTATGACTTCCGCTTCATCAGCAGGGTAGACCAGATCGACGATCAGCTTGTTCTCTCCGGCATCATTCCGGACGGTGATCAGCGCGTTCCTATCTACGTGAGCGATGTCAGAGTGGGAGCTGACTTCAAGCTCGGCAACGTGCCGACCTCGGTCACATTTGGGGTGAACAACCTGTTCCAGCACCGTTATGTCGAGCTTATCGGCAACATCATGCCTCCACGGAATTACGTCCTCGTTGTCCAGACCCGGCTCTAACGGGTCTCCCTCCTCGCTGAATACTCTTGAACCGGTTAAACGTTGAAGCAGCACCGTGGGTCAAACTGGGTAAACGGATCCTGTGCGTTTCATGAGCCGAATCACGCTTTCCCTTCTGCTTGCCCTCTTTCTCTGGACCCCTGCGAGAGCTCAATCGACTTCTGTCGGAGGTCGGATTGTCGACGACAACAAGAAACCGTTGTCCGGAGTCCATGTGCGTCTTACCCTGGCGAGGGATACGACCTCGTCTGTCATGGTGCCTACAGGCGCCGACGGCGCGTTTCTCTTCTCTGATATCGCGCCCGGCGAATATCGTCTGGAGGTGACGGCAATCGGTCGCAGGCCGGTCTCGCGCAGGATCACGCTTCGGCAGGATCCTCTCGACGTAGGTACCCTCACGCTGTCGGAAATTCCCATCACACTCGGTGAAGTGCTGATCGAAAGGCGGGCGCCCGCCGCGGTGCTCACCGGAGATACGACCGAATTCCTCAGTTCATCGGTCAAGATGAATCGCGATGCGACAGCAGAGGACATGCTGACGAAGCTGCCGGGCGTGACGGTGTCAAATGGAACGGTGAGCCAGGGTGGTGAAAACATCCAGCGCGTCCTTGTCGACGGCAAGCCGTTCTTTGGGGACGATCCGACGCTCGCGATCAGGAACCTCCCGGCAGAGGTGATCGACAAGATTCAGGTGTTCGACCAGATGAGTGATCAGGCGCAGTTCACGGGATTCGACGACGGGCAGTCCGTGAAGGCGATGAATATTATCACCCGTCGGCGCGGCCAGGATCTGAATTTCGGGAAATTCGCCACGGGATACGGCGACGATCAACGGTACGAGGCCGGAGGGAATCTTCACCTGTTCGACGGAGACCGGCGGATCTCGATCCTCGGCCTTTCCAACAATGTGAATGATCAAAACTTCTCCATGCAGGACATCCTCGGCGTGATTTCTCCGAGCAATCGTGTCCGCACGCCGGGCATGGGAGGACGGAGGGGAGGAGGCGGCCCGGGCGGAGGAGGGCCGGGCGGAGGCTTTGGGTACCAGCAATCCAGCCCATTTGTTCGGTCCGGGAGCACCTTCGGTCTCGCCAACCTGGTCGGTCAACAGCAGGGGATCAACACGACGCACATGATCGGCGCCAACTACTCGGATTCTGTCGCGACCGGCGTGTTCACCCAGCTCAGCTACTTTTTCAATCGGGTCGACAACGGAAACCTCCAGACGGACAATCGCCAGTACCTTCTGGGCGGAGATTCCACAAGCCTGTACGATCAGACGTCGAACAGCCAGGGGAAAAACTTCAACAACAGGTTCACAGGGCGGATCGACTACACGGTGGATCCGTCGGACATTATCACGTTCCTTCCCCAGTTCTACTTCCAGAATAATCGAACGCTGAACGATGTCGGTGCGATCACGACGTTGAATACCACCGCGTCGGAATCACAGACCTTGAACGATGCGTCCAACAATGGGTACAATCTTTCGGGCCATCTCGTCTACAGACATCGTTTCGATCTTCCCGGCCGGACCATTTCGCTGGACGTTGGTGCGAGCGGCAATCGCAAGCGGACCTCCGCGCTTCTTGCTTCGTCCGATATCTACCAGGCTTCGCCGGCCGCCGACGACAGTCTTGCACAGCGTTCCGGCATTCTCTCCCAGTCAAATACGCTCAGCGCCAGTCTCATCTACACGGAGCCGGTGAGCGTGGACGGACTTTTCGAAGTGAGCTATTCTCCAACACTCACGCACAGCACGGCGGACAAGAACACCTACGATTTGGATCGCGCGGATAATGCGTATTCCATTCCGGACCTTCCGCTTTCGAACGCGTACGCCAACGACTATCTGACACAGAGCGCCGGCCTTGGCTACCGTTGGCGGGGGACGTCGATCAATCTGATGACAAACCTGGCGTACCAGGTCGCGGAGCTCAAGAGCGACAATACGATCCCCGGTGCGGATCTCTCGAAACGCTTCGCCACGTTTCTGCCGAGCGCCCTCCTGATGTACACGATGCCCGACCATCGGACGCTCCGGCTATTTTTCCGTTCGTTTACCAGTGCGCCGACAATCACGCAGCTCCAGCGCGTCGCGGACAACTCCAATCCTCTGCTGGTCACGACGGGCAATCCGGACCTGCTGCAGACCACATCGCATTCCTTGTTGGCGCGCTACGCTCTCACCACGCCCGACCGC
>DATJPR010000052.1:0-9148 GCA_035506295.1 Bacteroidota bacterium
GCTCTATCCTTCCCTTGACAACTGATCCTCCAAGTCTCGGATTTCCCGCTCGAGCGGAAGCAGCTTGTCTTCGCGCATCTTTCGTAGCACCGTTGCTTCCGTTCCCTTCTGCATCATTTCGATCATACTTCTCATACCGCGATATTCCCGCCTGAGCCGAGCCAGCTTTGTCCGACGTTCTTCGTTCGCTTCCATGGATTCCTCCTGTCATGCAAAAGACAGATACGACATTTTTGTCGTATAAGCAAATCCGGGAAGCGGGGGCCTGTCCCCGCCCTGGCCCGGGCCCCGACCTCCGCCAATCTGTCTGTGCCCGATCTCAGGATTTCGTCCATCGACTAGCGTCTATCGACCAGTGTCAATTGGTCTTTCCAGTCCCTGCCCTGTCCCGGCCCTGTCCCCGACCTGTCCCTGCCCTGTCCCTGCCCTGTCCCTCCCCTGTCCCTCCCCTGTCCCTCCCCTGTCCATGACCTCCGCCAATCTCTCTGTGCCCGATCTCACGATTTCGCCCATTGACTAGCGTCTATCGACCAGTGTCAATTGGTCTTTTCAGTCCCGGGCCTGTCCCTCACCTGTCCCTGAAGAGCGTGTTCCCCTTCACCAGCCAGGAAATGCCGAACGCGAATAGGGCTACCGACTCGAGCAGTAGAACGGGATTCATCCTGGCGACGGCGGTGTCATGGTACCCGAAGGTGTACACGATGACCCCCACAATCGCGAGGATCATGACGGATCCGCAGGATCGATAGAGCACGTTCCTGCGTTTCTTGTCGCGCCCGAGAGGTCCGGGTCGGGGGCCGCGCCGCGTGAACAGAAACAGCGAGAAGAAGGAGAGCGAAAGGAAAAAGAGCGTGGCGAAGGCGAGGTGAAAGTAGCCGGAGATGTCGTCGTTGATCAGGAAGACCCCCACCCGTTCAACTTTTCCGGAAAACTTCGAAGTGGGAAAGATCAGCATGCCGAGGGCGAAGAGGCCGCTCATGTTGCCGACAACGTCGTCGATGGGATCATAGCCGCGATAGGAAGCGAGAAAGAGGGCAACGACCGAGAGCATGCCCACATACACATCGCGCATGTTCGTGTAATAGTAGCCGCTGATCGATCCCTGAATCTTGAAGCCTTCCTGGGTAATCCCTCCGGCGACGACGACGATCGGCAGCGCCACCGCCAGGAACCCTATCATCCGGCGCAGGGCGAGATAGGAGATAATGAGGCTTCTGTTGCGGTCAGACGTCATACCGTCTCCGGGATCTTGAAATACGCTTCAGGGATGAGGTGGTGGGTACGTTCGTCGAAAGCTGGGACATCGAAGGTTCTGCCAGTGAAGCAACGCTACTCAGCAGCGAGCCCGAAGGCCTGGAGATGAGAAACCAGTTTTTCTTTCTGATACGGCTTCACGAGATATGCGTCGCAGTGCTTGATCGCCTCGACCACATGCGCCTTGTCGCTCAGCGCCGTGGTCATGATGATGCGGACCGGCTTGTGTCCGTCCGCCGGTGCGGCCGCTTCCTGTGCCCGGATCTGGCGCAATACCGCGAGTCCATCCATCTTCGGGAGCATGATGTCCAGACAGATGAGGTCAAACGGCTGACCGGCTTTCAGTGCGGCAGTGAACGCCTGGAACCCCTCTTCTCCGTCGACAGCGATTTGCACCTCGCCAAATCCGAGCAACATTCTCTGGAGGATCGTCCGGCTGATATAGTCATCTTCCACGATAAGGGCTCTCATGCCTTCGCTCTGCAAATCGTTGCTGAGATCCTTGCAGCTCTCAATACCGCTCCGGCCCCTCGGCGGCCCTTACATCGTAGAGACCTCACCATGACTAGTAACGAGCGCTCTTGTGGAAGTTCCAGATCAACGTTGATCATCCGGGATGAGTGAAACAAAGATAGGAGGGCGCAGGACGAGAATCAACTGATCGACACCTGTGGCATCTCATCACCGGATTCTGACGTTCCGTCGGAGTTTTGTGTCAGCCAACCTCCTCCTCTCGTATGTTGGTGAAGGAACCACCAAAGGAGGATGTATGGATAGACCCCTCATCGCAACGGAAAACCTGACAAAAACGTATGCCCTGGGCAACATTGAAGTCCCGGCGTTGCGCCGAATCTCGTTGACGCTCGAACAGGGCGAATTCGCATCGCTGTCGGGCCCCTCTGGCAGCGGCAAAACGACGCTCCTCAATCTCCTCGGACTTCTCGACTCCCCGTCGGCGGGAACCCTCGCGTTCGATGGCGTCAGCATGCACTACCGCGGCGGGATGGATCTTCATCGGCTTCGCCTGGAGAAGATCGGCTTCATCTTTCAGACGTTCAATCTCATCCCCGTTCTCACCGCGTATGAGAACGTCGAGTACCCGTTACTCCTCACACGAAAATCGGCGGCCCAGCGGCGGGAAAGCGTGGAACGAACGCTCCGCGCTGTGAAATTGTGGGACTTCCGGAAGCATAAACCCAACGAAATGTCCGGCGGTCAGCGCCAGCGTGTCGCCATCGCCCGTGCGCTCGTGAACGATCCGAAGCTCGTCCTCGCCGACGAGCCGACCGCGAATATCGATTCGTCGACCTCGGCGGAGATCCTGGACTTGATGCGGACGCTGAATGAAGAAGAGAAGGTCACATTCCTGTTCTCCACGCACGACCCCGTGGTCGTCAGCTATGCAAAGCGCACACTCAAAATCCACGACGGGATGCTCATTAACTAAACCCGGGAGGTGTTGCATGTTTAAGTTCGCTCGACTGGCAGCAAAGAACGTCTTTCGCAATACCCGTCGCACGGTGATCACCGGCCTCGTGCTGGTCTTCGGGGCGACGGCGCTCATTCTTGCAGGAGGATTCATCTCGTCGTCATTCCGCGGGCTCAGGGAAAACACGATCCATGGGGAGCTCGGCCATATCCAGGTCTACAACGGCCAGTATTTCGGACGGGAGGAGGATCGCCCGCTTGAGTACGGCATCACGGACGCGGACTCTCTCCGGAAGATGATCACTGCGCTTCCCCATGTCGAGTACGCGATGGTGCGCATCGACTTCCTGGGGCTCATCTCCAACGGCGACAAGTCCGTCATCTACCTGGGCAAGGGAATCGAACCCGCGCTCGAATCGCGCTTGACCGACTACTCACGTGCAATCGACTCCGGCAGCTTTCTGACGACCACGCCGACGAATGCGGCCGACGCAGAGGTCATGATCGCCCGCGGCCTTGCAAAGTCGCTGCACGCAAAGATCGGGGACTATCTCACCATGATGTCGACCACCACCAACGGGGCATTGAACGCCCTCGATGTGCGCGTCGTCGGAATCTACTCGACGGGAGTCCCGGAATATGACGAACGCGCATTGATGGTGCGACTCGAAACAGCTAGGCAGTTGCTAAATACCCGGCGCTCGTCGAAGCTCGTCGTCGTCCTGGACAAGACCGATGAGACGATGGCTGTCGCCTCGGCAATTCAGAAAATGCTTCCTGACGTCGCCCTTCGCAGATGGGATCAGCTCGCCACGTTCTATCAGGCGGTCGTCCGTCTCTATAGCGCCATCTTCCTGTTCCTCGGCGTCATCATCTTCATCGTTGTCGTTCTCAGCTGCTCCAACACGATGATGATGTCGATCTTCGAACGCACAAAGGAGATCGGCACTCAACTTGCCGTTGGCACTTCGCGCATCCGGTTGCTTCTCAATTTCCTGTATGAAGGGTTGACGATCGGCGTCCTGGGAGGGACGGCCGGTCTGGCGCTCGCGTTCGGCCTCACGCAGCTCATCGATCACGCGGGCATCATCATGCCTCCCCCGCCGGGCTTGACGCGTGGCTATCCGCTGTATGTCGATATCGTCCCCGCCGTGTTTCTCGGCGTCTTCGTGGTCATCACGGTGATGACCGTTCTCTCGACCATTATCCCGGCATTGAAGGCTTCGCGACTCAAGATCGTCGACGCCCTGGGTCACATCTAGAAAGGACTGACGACCATGAACCGCATTCTTGTTGCCGCGCTTGCCATCATTGGGGTGGCGATCGTGTTTCCGCCGAGAGGTTTTGCCGGTGGGCCGCCGCTGTCCGAAGCGTCCGACCTGCTCAAACGATCCGATCTGACACGCAATGCGTGGGAGACCTACCTCAACCGCACGCTCATCCGGAATTATGAGGATGGGGAATTGAAGGACGAAGGGGCATTCGAGGTGTCCATCAAGGGAGACTCGAAAACCCTCGTGCGATTCCTGAATCCCGACGTGAAGGGGCAGTATCTGCTGATGCTCGATGATGCGATGTGGATCTACCTGCCCAACACACGCAAGCCGATCCGCATTACCCCGCTCCAAAGACTGCTCGGAGACGCATCGAATGGCGATGTGGCACGAACACATTATGCGGCGGACTATGCTCCTTCAGCCATCCGCGAGGACAACCTTGACGGCACGCCATGCTACGTGCTCGAACTCAATCCGAAGAGAGACGGCGCAACGTACAACCGGATCGAATACTGGATTGATAAGGAGAAGGTGCAGCCCCGGAAGGCCGAGATTTATCTTGCCTCCGGGAAACATTACAAGACCATCTACTACGACAAGTATGCCATGGTCTCAGGTCGTCTGCTGCTCACGCAAATGACGATCCTGGACAGATTGCGGGAAGGACGGAAAACCATCATGAGCTTTTCCGACTATCAGTCAAAAGAAATTCCCGAGAAGTACTTCAACAAAGACTATCTGGAAAACCTCAAATGAACAGCCGCCGGCACATCCTGATACTCGTCGCTGGACTTCTGTTGATCGGGAGGAACTGCCTCGCCCAGTCGATGGAGTACCGCGGCGCGATCGTGGATGAGGGGACATATACACATCTTAACACGACCACTCCTCTGAATAGCGGGAATGCGCTCATCCCGCAACCACACTGGTCAAATGTCGGGACGGCGGCGCTGATGATGAGTGCTGGAGCAATCTCCGGGACGTTTGGATTCTCGACCGCAACATCAAACCTGGCGGTCCCGACCTACCGCGCTTCGATCCACGAACTCGCTGCGGATCTCTCGCTCTCTGAGAACGTGGACGTCGTCATCGGGAAGAAGATCCTGAAATGGGGGACGGGCTATGCCTTCAACCCGACAGGCGTCGTTGAACCGCCCCGGTCGCCGTCCGATCCCTCCGACCGTCTGTCGCAGAACGACGGACGCACGCTGGCGTCGATCACGGCGTTCATCGGAAAGAACTCATTCACGGTGGTCTATGTTAATGACGCCGACATCTCCACGCACGACTTCCGCTGGGGAACAAGTGAAATCGCCGCACGCGCGTACGTTTTCCTCGACGGCCTGGATCTCTCCCTGATCGGCCATTACCGGGAATCCGACCGGGTCCAGATCGGGTTCAATACGTCCTATGTGATCGGCGACAACCTCGAGCTGCACGCGGAGGTGCTGGGCCAGCGCGGATCATCCTTGCTGTATCATCCTGTCATCCTCTCGAACGACGCTCAGCAGTACTTTACTGCGAATCCTGCGGCCGCCCTGTACGCGGACTCTCACGCGCTGTTCGTCAAGACGCTCCTCGGGGGGCAATATACGTTCGAGAACGGGATCAACGTTATCCTGGAATATTACCACAATGATGAAGGCCTGACCGGGAGGGAATGGAAAAGATGGATGAACTTTGTTACGTTTCACAACGGCGTGGCCCAGACGCCGTCGCCGTCGGAACAGGCCCTTGCGCCGCTCTCGCGCGCCAATATTCTCTGGGCCCTCAGCACTCTCTCGCCGCGCGGCTCGATGCGGGACTATCTGTTCGCCCGCGGCGCATGGTCGGAGGAGAAGTGGGGACTCGAGGCAATTGCCTTTGTTGACATCGACGACGGAGGAAGCATGGTGGTGTTGCCGACGCTGAGCTGGCAATTCTCCAGCTACGTTTCCGGGTATCTCCGGGGCGAGGGGTACATCGGCGCTTCCGGAACCGAATTTGGCTCGTTGTTCACGACAGCCTCTCTCACGATCGGACTCCAGGTCCACCTCTAGTGAACCAAAAGACATTTCTTCAGACCTTCGTCTACTGCGTGCTGATCGCGATCGTCATCGCCGCTGGATTCATCGTGACCGATCCTGCACATTGGCCGAACCATCTGCTGACCGCCTTCATCTTCACCATGGCGATCGGTTATTCGATATCCTTTCTCTATCACCTGCTGGACCCGATCCTGCTGAGAAGAAGGCCCATTCTTCGCTGGCTCGGCCTTCTCGCGGTATTTCTTCTCGGGGGGACAATCGGCACGATTCTCCCCTTCTACTTCCTGCACCAATTCCTCGGCTTCCCGCTTCAGAGCTGGTGGCTGCTTTTCGGAGCGAACCTGGTTCTCTCCCTCGTGTTCGGCACCACGGCGGTGCTCTACTTCTCCACTCGTGCAAGGGCCGAGCGATTGACGGAGGAGCTCCGGGCCAGAGAAATCGCTGAAGAGAAACTCGTCCGCCTCAAGACCGAGGCGGAACTCTCCGCGCTCCAGGCAAAAGTGGATCCCCATTTTCTCTTCAACACGCTCAACTCCATTGCGAGCCTCATCGCCGAGAACCCGGCAGCGGCTGAATCCACCGTCGAGAAGCTGTCCAGCCTTTTTCGCTATGCCCTGCGCCATTCGAGCGGCATGAAGGTGAAACTCTCCGAGGAACTCGAGATCGTTCTTTCATACCTCGAGATCGAGAAGGTGCGTTTCGGCGAGCGGCTCCAATTCGCGATCGAGGCCGACGAGACGCTGAAGCAGGTCGAAATTCCAGCCCTCCTGATCCAACCGCTCGTCGAGAACAGCATCAAACATGCCATCGCGAAGGCCAGAGACGGGGGCTCGATACGCGTTGACGTCCGTCGCGCCGGCAACCAATGCCGGATCACCGTCCGTGATTCCGGACAGGGAATTGTCGAGCCGAACGGCGAAGGGGGGTTCGGGTTGAAGGGCATCCGCGAGCGGCTGAGAATCATGTTCGGGGAGCGCGCCTCCGTCAGGATCAGCCCGCCGCCGACGTCGGAAATCCAGATCCTCCTCCCACTCGACTAGGAGACCGAATGCCTCTCCGTGCAGTCATCGTCGATGACGAAGAACTCGCCCGCAAACGGCTTCGCAGACTTCTGAAGCGCCATGAGGCGGAGCTGAACATCATCGGTGAAGCGGCCAATGGTCAGGACGCTGTAGACATCATCACCGAAACCCGGCCGGACGTCATCTTCCTCGACGTGCAAATGCCGGACATGTCCGGATTCGACGTTGTCCGGCGTCTGGAGGTCAAGCCGTTCATCGTGTTCG
Source organism: Bacteroidota bacterium (assembly GCA_035506295.1). Classification (GTDB taxonomy): domain Bacteria; phylum Bacteroidota; class Ignavibacteria; order UBA10030; family UBA6906; genus DATJPR01. Next base: position 7,273 of record DATJPR010000052.1, read on the forward strand.
CGACCGCGTACGATCAATATGCCCTCCAGGCCTTCGAAGAGAATTCTGTCGATTACCTCCTGAAGCCCATCGAACAGAAGCGGCTGGACAAGACATTAGAGAAGATTCGCGGTCTTTCGGGACATACCCCCAGGCAATTGGATGAGAACCTCGAGCGGTTCCTCGCCCAGCTCGTCCGAGAGACGCTCCGGCGCATCAAAGTGCAGGTGGGAGACAAGATCTATCTCATTGATATCGGCGACGTGACTTACTTCGAGGCGAGAGAGAAGTACACCTATCTTCATACAACCGAGAAGGAGTTCCCTGTGGAGGCGACGCTCGCCGAGCTGGAAGGAAAGTTGGACCCCTCAGCGTTTATCCGGATTCATCGGGCATACATCGTCAATGTCCGTCACATCCGGGAAATCGTCCGGTGGTTCGCGGGCAGGTACAAGCTACGGCTGGCGGACAAGGCTTCAACGGAGTTGATCGTGAGCAGGGGGTATTCTGAGCGGATACGAAACTTGTAGGATGTCGGCGAACGCCCCGCCTCACACCAGACCGATTGTGGATGGTGGATCCACAATCGGCGATCGACAAGTGATTAAGCACCCCGTCATCGGAGGATTACCAGCTTCTTGCTCTCGACGTATCTCCCCGCTTGCAGCCTATAGAAGTAGACCCCGTTCGCCAGATTTGTCGCGTCAAGAAGCACGACGTAGCTCCCTGCCCTCTGTTCTGCGTCTCTCAAGGTCGCTACCTCCTGGCCAAGAACGTTGTAGACTTTCAGGACAACATGCGACTCCTTTGGCACGTTGTAGCGGATCGTTGTCAACGGGTTGAACGGGTTCGGGTAGTTCTGAAACAACCGAAAATCCCGGGGTGCCTGTGGTTGTGAACCTCCCTGACTATTCACCGCAGTTATGCTTGCGTTCGCCCAGTGCAGGATGAGCCCGTCGTCGCCGACGGCCCATCCGTCATGCGCATTGACAAACGAAATCATGTTGACATTCGTGAATACGCCCAACGGCTCAACGATCCAGTGGGCACCTCCGTCAGTCGTCCGATAGCTCGTCCCGTTCACTCCCAGCGCCCATCCATTGTTCCCGTCGACAAACTGCAAAGCGGTGACTCCGTTGCCTGCTTCTGTGGTCTGCTCGTGCCAACTGGTTCCACCGTCCGTCGTATGAAGAATGAATCTTGCACCTCCAATCCAGCCTTCGTTGCGATCAGTGACGGATACACACTGAAATCCGAGCGTGCTTGGCTCAAAGGGCTGCGAGTTCCACGTGTCTCCTCCATCCGTCGTGTGAATGATGACCCCCACGGTGTCGATGACCCAACCTCCAACGGCCCAGCCGGTGATGCTGTCGACAAAACAAAGGGCGTTGAAAGTGATGGTTGTCTTGGAGTCCTGCGTTGTCCAGTGCCCTCCGCCGTCGGATGTGTGATAGAGATGTCCGAATAATCCCGCCGCCCACCCGTTCCTGCCGTCCGTGAAGCAGATATCATACGCGTATGCCGCAGAATCCATTTTGAGCCACTGCGCTCCGCCATTGGTCGTCTTCAATACTGTGCCCCCGTAGGCAAGAATCCACCCTGTATCGCGATCGAGAAATTGAACCTTGCGAAGGAGATAATCGAGCCCGGTCGTCTGAGCCTCCCACGTCTTCCCTCCATCTGACGTGTGCACCACTCTTCCCTCGTCACCAACGATCCATCCATCGGAGCTATCCGGGAATGACACCCCATAGAGCCTTTCAGGAAGGATTGACGTCTGCGGGAGCCACGTTGCACCACCGTCGGTCGTGTGAAGAATCCCGGCCTCACCCGCCGCCCAGCCGGTCAGGGAATCAACGAACGTGATTCCACCGAGGTTCAGGTCGGTGCCGGAATT
>DATJPR010000053.1:0-28681 GCA_035506295.1 Bacteroidota bacterium
TGATTCGGTGAAGACGAAAATGTCTAGGTGGTGGTGTCGGCAAGGCTCTGTGCAAGTGGTTTAATTTGATGCTGACCAGCTCCCCCCAAAGCGATCCAATCCGTATATTGGGATTTGGGTCAAAAGAGGGTTCGATGAAAGGCAAGAAGTTCACGGCACAACAGATCGTGGCGATGTTGCGAGAATTGTCATCGAACGACGGAAATGGGAATACAACATCATCCGACCGCACCGCTCATTAGGCAACAAACCACCAGCACCAGAAGCATTCAAGTTTCTCCAATTCACTAATAGTTGAAGAAGCACCCCCAACTCTCTTCTCTGTACGACCACTGGTGGTAGGCCAATCCCACCCCGACAAAATGGCCATTTTACCCGCCTCAATCAACTAGACCGTCCGAGCTTCCTCGTAACTCTATACCTACGTTGACCTTGTGTCGGAGGCAGCTGAATCTACTGTCGGGTGATGGCATTCGGCGGCTTCATTGCCCCGTAGTCAAATAAAATTTGCGAATGTCATAATGTTTGCTATATTGTGGTGGGGGGGAGCAAACAAGGGAGTCAACCGGTCCCGCCTGTCTTACGACAACCTTGTCCTACATCACAAGAGCGACATTATGAAGTAGTCGTTCAATAGGGGCCAGCCAAAACGGACATCCGTCCACCTCCAGACCTGTACCTCCTCTTTGTACTCCTCCTTCACCGATCCTCCGACGGAAGACAAGTCCGCGACGATTGACTTCCATAATGCAACAAAACATACCTGGGGGAACTACAATGAAAACGTTTACACTTTTGCTGCTCCTCGCATTGCCGGTCGGACTCCTGCAAGCGCGTCCATGGGTCAGCGCCTACTATGCGGCATGGCAGCAAGGATATTATCCGCCGTCAGCAATCGATTTCGGTGCGATGACTCATATCATGCACTTTTCTGTTGAACCTACTTCCGGAGGAAATATCAGTGGTACCGGTAACGGTGTCACTCCCACCACCGCTTCTCAACTCATCACCCCCGCGCATGCACTGGGAGTGAAAGTCCTTGTGACGATTGGCGGCGCGGGCGATGATGGAGGTTTCATCAATAATACCACCGCCGCAAACCTTCCGATCTTCGTGTCGAATCTTGTCAACTTCGCCGTCAGCAATAACTACGATGGAATAGACGTCGACTGGGAAGACATCAGCAATGGAACGCGTTTCGACTCCTTTGTTACTGCACTTCGTGCCAAAATGGATTCTGTCAGGCCCGGCATGCTCCTCACGTGCGCCTATCAGGACGGTTACGAGAGCATCGTGGCAAAAGTCCAGAGCTGCTTCAACCAGATCAACATCATGACGTATGATATGTCTGGAGCGTGGTCAGGGTGGGTGACATGGCACAATTCTCCCATCTATGATGGCGGGAATCGTTTTCCTTCTACAGGGGGCCTTATGCCCTCGGCCGATGGAAATGTCAATGATGCCGTGGCTGCAGGTATTCCCCTTGCCAAACTCGGGATCGGCGCGGACTTTTATGGATATCGATGGGATGGTGTTTGTGCCCCAATGGAAGGGTGGTCCTCTACGCCGAATGTCACCGGGAACATCGCATACTCTTCTTTGAAGAGCACGTATAGCAGTAATGCCATTCTTTGGGACGCGGGCGCCGGAGCAGCATACATCAGCATCACGAGCCCGTCGCAGCATTTCATTTCGCTCGATGCGCCGATCACCATGCCGGCGAAAGCGACCTATGTCAAGAACAAGGGGATCGGTGGCGTCATTATCTGGGAACTGGGCGGGGGATATCAGTCGAGTCTGCCGGCAGGTCATCGAGACAGTCTTCTTCAAGCGGTGAAACTGGCCTTCATGACGACGGTCCTCCCCATAACCATGTCGAGCTTCACGGCGACGCTTGCTTCGAATCATACGGTCGCGCTGCATTGGGAAACCACGAGCGAGACGGATGTCTATGGTTTCGATGCGCAGCGCTCTTCGGACAATAGCACGTACCAGACAATCGGTTTTGTCCCGGGACACGGCACTTCGCTGGCGAAGCATGACTATTCTTTTATGGACTCACTTCCGCCAAGTGGGCAGCTGTTCTATCGAATCGAAGAAGTTGATAATAGTGGAGCACAGACATACTCCGACGCCATCACGCCGACAGTGGCGAGCGTGGCAGAGGGGACTCCCGTCGCGTTTGATCTCCTGCAGAACTATCCGAACCCGTTCAATCCAAAAACAGTTATCAGCGGACAGTGGACAGCGGACAGTAAGGTAAGGCTGGTCGTCTACGACGTCCTTGGCAGAGAAGTGGCAGTGCTGGCCGATGGCCACTATCCGGCGGGGAAGTACGATTTCTCCTTTGATGGCAGCAATCTTGCAAGCGGAGTGTATTTCTATCGTCTGGTGACCGGGAACTTCACTGCAGTTCGCAAGATGACGCTCGTAAAGTAGGCTGCTGAGGCGTCGTTTTCTTCGTCCTGCCTGCTGCTGACTTCCTTCCCCTGGCACGAATGATCTGCGATGCTCAAGGATACGGACAGCGGACCATTGACAGGATGGTGAGGCTTGTCGTGTATGCCAACTTGGGAAGAGAGGTAACGGCGATCTTCACTTCGATCGCCGTTGCCTTTTTCTTCTCTCAACGCTTCACAGCAAGGCGCCTACTTCAAGCTCCACGAAAGCGAGGCGTGGAAGATGTTCTCGAGAAGCTGACTCACGGATCCATTGTATTCCTGCGCCACCGTGCTCGGGGTGCTCGCGGTCTCCTTGTTGTTGAGCGCGAGCTCGTAGGCAACGTGCAGGCCGATGATGCTGGTGATGTTCCACGACGCGCCAACCATGACATGGTTCTCGACAATCGCAGGGAAGACGGGGAAGACCGTCGACTGAGGCACCGGGTTTTTCCCATAGGCGTAGCCCGCACGCACGACGACGGCTGGGACGACCGTGTACTCCGCACCTAAACGGACATTGACCGCATCCTGCCAGTTCATCGGGAAGTCGAGGGAGAATGATCCCGAGTTTCCGAGCATCGTGTTGATGTTGGTGTTGGAGCCGTTCGACAGGGAGATCCCCATCTTGTCGAATGCGGAACTCCAGTTCACCCACTCCACATCCATGGCGAACCGAAGCTGATCCGTCGCGGCATACGATGCGCCGACACCGATCGACTGGGGCAGCTTCAACGATGTCTGAAGATCGTAGTTCGCTACCACGCCTTTGCTCAGATCGATCCCCATCTGTCCGAATTGTGTCGCGATTGCCTGCTGCGCCTGCGCCTGGGTTGCGGAAGGGTTCGCGGCCATGTAGCCCTGGACCGCTTTGCCGAATGCATCGTTGAGTTGCGCGGTCATGTCCATCGTCGCCTTTCCGCTTTTGTATGTCAGCGGAGAGGCGGACGTGTAACTCGCACCGACGGTAAATCGATCATTGACCTTGTATGCCACGCCGATCTTGCCGCAAAAGCCAAAGGCCGTCAGTCCGGTCATGCCGGCGAGCGCGGTCACCTCGGTGTATCCGAATCCTCCCATCGCTGGTGGAGCGGCAAACATCTGCCCGAAGGTCATCCCGGGCTGTGCGATGCCTTTCATGATCGAGGGCGAAAGGCTGTACGGCATCGAGAATTCGAGCGTGCTGTAGACAATGTGCGCAGACGCGCCGACCGAAAGATTGTCGGTCAGGCGGTACGCCGCGCTCACGCCGCCCTCCATGACGGCCAGCTGCGAATGGTATTGCTGCGGAACGAGGGCGCCGCTCTGGTTACGGAAGAGCGGGTTGTCAAGCGAGAAGTCTGCTCCCATCCCTCCCTGCGTAAACGCCCCGACTCCCCACGCAAACGGACTCTCTGCCGAGGCATGGGCGTATGCGAGCCCTGGAAGTGGAAAGTAGTTTGTCTTCCCATCTGTTTCAACGTTCGATGTGTTGGAAAATTTCAGGGACGGCACCATCAGGGAGAAGTTCGCATCGATGGCCGAGCCGTTGAGAAATCCCAGCCCGCCGGGATTGGTCATCATGAGAACGGTCCCATCAAAGGTGCCGATCGATGCTCCGCCGATACCGACAGTCTTCGCGCTGAAGCCGATCATCTTTGTTCCATTGGTCGCGAAGGAGACTGTAGTGGCAACCAGAATGAAGGAGACGATAGTGAGAATGTGTTTCACGGAGAACTCCATAATGAGGAAGATTGGTGAATAGAGTGCCCTGAATATGGCGCGACGGAATTCTATCGCCCTATTCCGGGGGCAAGAGTTGGAGCAGGACTTCTTTGATGCTGCGACAGTCGCCGAATTCCCGATACACGACGCATGATCTGCACTCGCGGACGCCGCAATAGTCGACGTTGTTTCTCATTGTCCAGCAGGGGGCAGAATGACCGTTGAAGGAGGGACATTTCGCTCGGTCATCTTCCGTGCAATGCACGATCTTCCAGCAAGGCGAAAGCGAGAGGATGCGTCGGATCCCCTGGATGCTGATTTTCTCTTTGGTGATCGCATTCCGCATGCAGTGAAGCCGCTCAACGTCGCGCGAGGAGTACAGCCTCTGACCGCTCGAAGCCTTGAAGGGAATCAGGAGGCCGGAGCGCTCATACATGCGGATCGTGTGGACAGAGACGCCAAGCATCCTGGCCACTACACCAATGGTGAAAACCGGTGTGTCCGGCGAAGCTTCAGGGGTCATGATTCGTGGCTCTAAGGGAACTTGAGATTTATAAATATCATCTCTTGTGCCAAAAGAATTGATCGTAAAATCTCCTAATCAGAGGCAGACGAAAGGGCGATTTCCAGAAAGTGGGAAGTCCACCTATAAGAATCTCCTGTCGTACCCCCTCTCTTGAATCCTCCTTGGTCAGGCGGTGACTTCCATCACGCCGCATATCGCTTGCCACGTCTACCTTGCACAACACTCGTAGAAATTCACTGTCTGCGACGAACGGGTTTCAACCAAGGCGGGCTCGCCCGCGAACCATACAAAGGAAAGGATCTACAATGCGAATTGTCCCCAGAGCGTTTTTCCTTCTTGTGATGGGTCTCGTGATCGTTGGAAACAGCTTCGCGCAAATTCCGAACGGCGGGTTTGAAACCTGGTCGAACGGCAATCCCGTCGGCTGGGATACGGACAATGGTCTCTACACTTTTGTCAATCAGTCTTCAAATGCCCACGCCGGCTCATACGCCGCGCAAGGCGGCGTCGTGAATATGAACGGCTTCAACATCGGGAGTTCTCTCATCACCGCCGACAACAGTGGAGTAGGGTTCCCGGTCACTCAACGGTATGCGGAGCTCCGCGGGTATTACCAGTTCACTCCCGTCGGAGGGGACGTGTTCTACGCCAGCTACCTCGCCCAGCTTGGGACCTCGGGTGTGGGTGCGGCGTCATTCCTCGCAACCTCTCCGCAAGCGACGTATAAGGAATTTGCCGCCACGGTCCTCTACCCCGGGGCCGACGTTCCGGACAATGGCATCGTGCATTTCTGGATCTCAGGACTCGGCGGACTTCCCCACACCGGCACGACGTTCATCGTCGATGATATCACTCTCGCTTCGACAAGTGATGTGGCCGAACGGCCGAACGGCATTCCGAAATTGTTCAGCCTCGGGCAGAATTACCCGAACCCGTTCAACCCGACGACCAACATCGTTTATGACATCCCGACGCAATCGCGTGTCACTCTTGTCGTGTACGATCTGCTGGGCCACACGGTCGCAAAGATCGTGAACGACATTCAACCGGCCGGGAGGTACAAGGCCGTGTTTGATGCGAACGGTCTGGCGTCAGGGACGTATCTCTACCGGATCACGGCAGGCAGCTTCACGGCAACGAGAAAGTTCGTGGTGGTGAAGTAGGCACCTTAACCGACTCACAATTCTTCTGCAAAGTCTTCGGGGCACCTGGCGCAAATGCCATCATTCGGCCGCTTGGGTGCCCTTGCTGTTCCATGCCCCCGGCTTGCAGGCGAGTCGAGTTCTCCCTAACTTTCACAGCAGCGCAGTTTCCTCGGAGGCCTCTATGCATTCTGCGTGCTTGCTCAAGTCTTCTCTCCTTGCAGGATCTGTCCTCATTCTCAATACGCTCTTTTCAGGCTGCTTTTCTACGTCGATGCTCTCGCAAACATCGTCGCAATACTACTGGGAAGAGTCCCGGACTTCGTATGCTGAGTTGGAAGCCATGTACTCGGGGAAGACAGTCAAGGTAGTTCTAAATAATGATTCGTCAATGACGGGACTCCTCTACCGCGCTGGACCCGACAGCATTGTGCTTCGCGATTCCACCAGTGACTTTCGATGGAGCGCTCCAACGGCGAAGGTGAGTTGCGTGCGGCGATTCAACCATTGGATCCCAACGTTGGTTGCTGTTCCACCATTGCTACTCGCCGGTGGTGCAATTGCCGATTTTGTGAATACAGTCCCCGCAGGGAACCATCCAGAGTCTGCGACGCCCGGACAGGTCATGACCGGTGCGGCAGTGGGGGCTGCTTTGGGATTCTACTTCAGCCAGATGATCCCGTATGTGTATGAGTATGACGTCCCTTCTGACTCTTTGAAGATGTTTGGAACAAATCGATAGCTGGAAATCAATCCATGAATACCGAAGGCCTTTTTAATCCAATAACTCTTCGTGGTGTCACGTTTCGCAATCGGATAGGCGTCAGCCCGATGTGCCAATATTCAAGCACCGATGGGTTCGTCAACGAGTGGCACGTCGTGCATCTCGGGAGCCGTGCGGTTGGCGGGGCAGGGGTTGTCTTTGTCGAGGCGACGGCTGTCGTGCCTGAAGGTCGTATCTCTCCGGGCGACACCGGGATCTGGAGCGACAAACACATCGAGGGATTTGCGCAGATCACGCGATTCGTCTCATCGCAAGGGGCTGTGCCCGGTATCCAGCTTGCGCATGCCGGTCGAAAAGCGAGTACTCCTGCACCGTGGGCAGGGAAGAAGTTTCTTCCGGAAGGGGAGGGTGGATGGCAGACCCTGGCACCAAGCCCGCTGCCGTTCGCCGAAGGGTTCGGTACGCCGAAGGAGATGGCCAAAGCTGATATTCAGCATGTCGTCGCCGGTTTCCAAGAGGCCGCGCGACGAGCGCGAGATGCGAATTTCCGGATCGTCGAAATTCATGCGGCGCACGGCTATCTCCTGCACCAGTTCCTTTCCCCTCTGACCAATAAACGGTCGGATGAGTACGGCGGGCCTTTTGATAACCGGATTCGTCTGGTGAAGGAGGTCGTGAATGCGGTGAGGAGCCAATGGCCTGATGAGCTGCCGCTGTCCGTGCGGATATCAGCATCGGATTGGGCTGAAGGGGGATGGGAGATTGAACAGTCGGTCGCGCTGGCGAAGGAACTGAAGCCGATCGGCGTTGATCTGATCGACACGTCATCCGGCGGGCTTGTCCCGCATGCCAAAATTCCGGTCGGACCGTTGTACCAGGTCCCCTTCGCGGGGCGCATCCGTCGTGAGGCCGGTATCGCGACCGCAGCAGTGGGCCTGATCCGCCACCCCGAGGAAGCTGACGGCATCATCAAAAACGGCGATGCCGATCTGGTGTTTCTTGCGCGGGAATTTCTCCGTGACCCCTACTGGCCCCAGCATGCCGCGAGGAAGCTGGGTGCAGCGCCTCTCCATCCCGTGCAGTATGCGCGGGCCGCGGAGTGATCTCGTGATGAATGCTCAGCGCGACTCCGATTTCGCGGCGTCTCGAAGACATTCCTCCAACACCCTCCCGACTCTCCCGGGCGGCAACTCCGCCCGGAGCACCGCCGCAAGGGTAGGCGCCAGATCGACGGGTGAGACCCCTTCCTCGAATCGTCCAGCCCGTATCGGTCTGCCCATGATGATCAGCGGGACGTGCGTGTTGTAGTCGTACGGATCACCGTGCGACGTCCCTTTGTCCTCTCCCTCCAAATACAACGGCTTCAGAAAATAGTAAACATCTCCAGATCGACCGGGGTACACGCTGCGCCGAACGGCCGGCGGAAAGATCGACCCATCATTCGAAGGCGGCGTGTCGATCGGATACGCGCGGGCAACGGCAGGGAATTCCTGCAACCGTTCCGCAACGAGCCGTGCAGCCGAGGAGCGGTCCACGTGCCTGGCATCAAGCAGCGACTGGCGGAGGTAGACGTTCCTGGCCACCACCGCCTGGATCCAGGTCGTCCCTTCAGCCGCCGGGCCGTACGCGCCGACCATCGCATCTTCCATCCACTTTCGTAACGCCTCTCCGGAAACTCGGCCGGCGTCCTGCATCGGCGAGTGGCTCTTCACGTATTCCGGAATCGGCGAGACACCATGATCGCTCGAGAACGCGATAACGCAATGAGAAAGTCCCACCGTGCTGTCCACGAAGGCGAAGAACCGGCCCAGGATCCTGTCCATCGCGACGGTCATCTCCTCGACTTCACGGCTGTTCGGACCGTAGTGGTGACCCACATAGTCGGTAGAGGAAAAACTCACGCACAGGAGGTCCGGCACATCATGCTTGCCGAGCTGTTCGGCGGTGATGGTGGCGCGGGCAAATCGTTCGAGGACATCCGCACCATACGGCGTCGAAAGGAGGGCATCATAGTATGACGAGGTAATGTGCTGTCGGCTCAGTCCCGTAACATGATGCGAAAAGGTTATGCCCAGACTGTCCTCGTTGTCTTCATATGGAGCGTCATCTTGATCGGCGCCGGCGAAAGCAGATTCCGGCAGGCTGAGGTTCCAGCTCTTGCCGAAGAATGAATTGATGAAACCTGATGCGTTGAAGCCGGCTACCCACGCGGGGAGCGCGTTCGCATAGTATCGTGATGTCGTGAATATCGAGTCGGCCATCCAGTAAGCGTCGTCGGGAAATTTCCCGCCCATCAAGATCGCGGCCCGGTCTTTGTTGGAAATAGAAATGACTTTGGACCTAAATCCCGTGTGCAATTGCAGGGCGTCGCCGAGAGTGAGGGTTGCCAGATGTGCCGGTGACCGTCCTTCCCCCTTTGCGCCGAGCAACGGCGACTGCTTGTCTTCCACGCAATAGACAGAGTGGCCGGATTGCCGGTCGTACCACGAGTTGGAAACGATGCCGTTCATCGCTCCATACGAGCCCGTGAGGAGAGCTGCATGACCAGGTCCCGTGATGCATTGCGCATGCTCGAAGTTTGCATTGGCGAACACCGCGCCGCTGTCGAGCAGGAGCTTCAATCCGCCGGTGAACAACGGCTGGAACCGGTTCATATACTCCATCGGGAATTGATCGAAGACGATGACGATGACAAGGTGCGGGGGCTGGGGTGTCTGGGCGGCGATCGATACGGTGGCGAGGGAAAGAAGAAGAACAAGTGCATTCAAGAATTTCATACAGGGCCTTTGTGGATCGAAGAGCAGATTCAGCAGGGAACGTATCAAGATATCAAAAAATGTGATGGAAGAAAGAGCGCTGCACTAAATGGGGGCGGGGGTATGTAACATCTGACCTCACATTCTGTAGGGACGTTGCATGCAACGTCCCTACAAGGTCACCCCATACAATTTGGCTATTTGATGTTCCATCGTTCTCAGGTAATCCAAGATTCGCCTTGCATTAGAACGTGATCTTCGATACAGTTGCGTGAGTGCTTCCGTATCCGCCACTTCTCTCACCTGGAGTCGCCATGAGAAAATCCCTCTTACTCTTTTCGTTCGCCATCCTGCTCAGTGTTCCGCTAGCGGCCCAAAAGCCCTCCACGACCGTGTCGCTTGACGCGGCAGGGATGGAATACCAGATCAACAAGAACATCTACGGCCAATTTGCCGAACACCTCGGCCATCTGATCTACGGCGGTATCTGGGTGGGACCGCAATCCGGTATCCCGAATATTGACGGCCTCCGCAAGGACGTCGTCGAGGCTTTACGGGAGCTGAAGGTTCCCGTCTTGCGCTGGCCCGGCGGGTGTTTTGCCGATACGTATCACTGGATGGACGGCATTGGTCCACGCAGCAGCAGGCCAAAGATGATCAACACGAACTGGGGCGGTGTCACGGAGGATAACGGCTTCGGGACCCACGAATTTCTCGAACTGTGCGACCTCATCGGATGCGAGCCTTACATCTGCGGCAACGTCGGCAGCGGGTCGGTCGAAGAACTTTCGCAATGGGTCGAATATGTGAACTCGGACAATGTCAGTCCAATGACGGATCTTCGGAAGAAAAACGGGCGAGAAAAATCATGGGGCGTGAAATACTGGGGGATCGGGAACGAGAGCTGGGGATGCGGCGGCAATATGCGCCCGGAATTCTATGCGGACATGGCGAAGAGGTTTGGAACGTTCATGCACACCTATGGCGGAAACAGGCTGTTCCGGATCGCGAGCGGCCCGAATGCCGAAGACTACAACTGGACGACGACCTTGATGAAGGAGGCGGGCTCGGCCATGGAAGGTCTGTCGCTGCATTACTACTCAAACCTGTCGAAGAGGGCGACGGACGTCGACAAAGCGGGTTGGTTTGATATCATGAAGAAGACCCTCCGGATGGATGAATTGGTGACAAAGCATGCGGCGATCATGGATGCCTACGATCCGTTCAAGAATATCGCGCTGGTGGTCGACGAGTGGGGGACCTGGTATGACGTCGAGCCCGGGACGAACCCCGGCTTTCTATACCAGCAAAACACCCTTCGCGACGCCGTGGCAGCGGGATCGACGCTCAACATCTTCAACAATCATTGCGACCGGGTCCGCATGGCGAACATTGCACAGGTCGTGAACGTCCTCCAGGCGATGCTCCTGACGGATGGGAAGAGCATGGTCCGGACGCCGACGTACCACGTGTTCCGCATGTACGCGGTGCATCAGAATGCGATGATGGTTCCCGTCAGCGTAGCCTCGCGGATGTATTCATTAGCAGGCATGGACCTGCCTGCCGTGAACTGCTCCGCGTCGATCGACACGCTCGGCGTCATGCATGTCTCGTTGTGCAACATCGATCCCGACGCGCCGGCGAGCGTGGCGATACGGCTGAAGCATTTCATCGCGAAAAGTGTCACGGGGGAAGTGTTGACCGCCGGTGCAATGAACGCGCACAACACATTCACGGATCCGGAGGCGGTGACGCCGGTTCCGTTCAACGGCGCGAAGATTTCTGGCGACAGCCTCCTCGTGGAGCTTCCCGCGAAGTCGGTCGCTGTGCTTGCCTTGCGGGGCGAGGTCCGGCATGAGCCGCGACCTGCAATCGTCTTGAAGAATCCCGAGCGGGGGCTTCGCTACCAGTACTACGAGACCGATGGAGCGTCGATGCCTTTCTTTCCCAAACTTGCGGCGGCGTCGTCCGGCACGGTGGACAGCGTGATGATTCCGAACGGAGTTCGCGAAAGCAACTTCGGCGTGCTCTACGATGGGTACATCAACATCAGCATCCAGGGACTCTATACGCTGTACACAACATCGGATGACGGGTCCGTGCTGCTCATTGACGGCAAGGTGGTCGTGAACAATGACGGTCGGCATGGGCCGATCGAACGGTCCGGTTTCGTCGAGTTGGAAGCCGGCTATCACACATTCCGTTTGATGTTTTTCCAGGCGGGTGGTGGGATGGAGTTGCGCGCGAGCATCAAGGGACCGCACATGGACAAGGAGAGTATTCCCGTCGGGATGCTTTTGCATGAACGTTGAAAGTGCCCAAAAACGCATCATTTTCCCTTCATTTCTCTCTTCCCACATTAAAAAACCGCTCCAGAGAAAAATTAACTTGACTTTCTAAAGTTAATCTTTTACCTCTCTGGAGCGGTTTAGTAGTTCCTCTCTTATCACGCATTCATTGCAGTAAATACAAGCACTTTTCGTATTGATAGGGCTGTTGGAGCGGTTCTGTAATGTCCGCCTTCCCGGCCGGCAATGTACTGAAGTCCTTCCACCAAACACATAAGCAAAAGGTGATGGCGTGAAACCGTCATTCGTCGTGCGGCTTTGTGCGCTTCTCTTCCTGCTTGCTCCCACCGTGGCCCTCGCCTCCGGCATGTTGCGGGGCATTGTGACCGATTCGCTCACGAATGAAGCGCTGGTGGGCGCCCACCTGATGATCACGGGGACCTCCCTCGGTGCTGCCTCCGACATCCAGGGCAACTATGCCATCCGTGCCATCCCCGCTGGTCGCTACACAGTGAAATGCTCCTACATCGGCTACACGACGAAGAGCGCCACGGTGACCATCACCGATGATGCGACGACCGAACTGGATTTCGCCATCGTCGTCACCACCGTCCAGGGACAGGAAATCGTGGTGACCGGCCAGGCGGTCGGGCAGGCGGCGGCGATCAATCAGCAGCTGACCTCCAACAGGATTGTCAACGTCATCTCCGAACAGAAAATCAAAGAGCTCCCGGATGCGAACGCGGCGGAAGCGATCGGTCGTTTGCCGGGCGTCTCGGTGATCCGCTCCGGCGGCGAGGCGAGTCAGATCGTCCTTCGCGGTCTGGGGGAAAACATGACGACGATCACGGTCGACGGCGTACAGCTCTCGGCGACGGACGCAGACTCCCGCGGCGTCGACCTGAGCACCATCGCCCAGGGCTCGCTCTCCGGGATCACGCTCACGAAAGCCATCACCTCCGACATGGACGGCCAGGCTATCGCCGGCAACGTGAACTTCGTTACGAAGTCCGCGCCGTCGACGCGCACGATCCAGGCGACGGCACAGGGCACGTACAACGGGATGGACAGCAAGTACGGTCAGTTCAACGTCTACGGAAATTATGGGGAACGATTCTTTGATGACGTCTTCGGGGTCCAGGTGTTTGGGAATATGGAGCGGCGCATCCGGAGCAACGAGAACTTCAGCGTGGCGTATGATCAAACCCTGAACCATGGACGTGACTGGAACATCTCCAGCTTCACCGTTCAGTATGTCCCGGAACTCCGGACGCGAAGAGGCGGGAAGATCATTCTGGACGCCAATACGCCGGACAACGGAGTCGTCAAATTCGCAGCTGATGTGAACCGGACAGATCGGGCGCTCTCCATCATGAATCGCAACTACCCGACTGAGTCAGGCGAAGTGAACTACGAATTCACGGGGCAGAATTTCACGACGGATATCCTTGCGCTCTCCTTGCAGGGAGAGAACCATGTCGCCGGGTTCCAGGCAAACTGGAGTCTGTCGTTTACGCAGTCGCAAACGGACATGCCCTATGACTTCGAGTTGCACTTCGATGAACCGGGGCTTCTCCAGAATGGCGTTCCCATCTCCGGGATGAGTGCCGTACCCCTCTCGCTGCGGAAGGGACCCTACGAGGCGCTTATTCCATATGCGCTCAACAACTTCAATGATGCGTTCATCCAGTACGGATATGTCAATACGAGCAACAGCCTGGAACTCCAGAAGACCGCGCTGCTCGACGTCAAGAGAGACTACACGTTCTCCGACTTCGCAGGGGAGGTTCAATTCGGGGGAAAATATGTTTCCCGCTGGCATCGCCGGTACAGTTGGAGTCTCTTTTCTCCGTATTACAATGGCGTCCAATTCAAGCAGTACATGAGAAATCCGGATGGCTCGGTGGTTCCCAAGGATTTCGCGGGGAAGGGATTTGGCAACTTGCAGCAGTCGCAGGGGCTGATCTTCCTCTCCAATTTCATCGGCTCGAACACCCGGAATATCTTCGGGCAGTACTTGCTCAACCCGCTCATGATCGCGGACCGGATGAGGGACTGGTATGACATTTCGCACACAGGGTACGATCCGCTCACAAGGAACACGGAATATTCAGACGATACACAGCTTGCCGGAACCGACTACGGCGCAGTGGAGGCCGTGGGTTCCGGGTATCTCATGAACACGCTGAACCTTGGCACCTTTGCCACCCTGATCCTTGGTGTGCGCGTGGAAGCCGACAACGACAACTATCAGGCGCTCTATACGCCGACGGTTCTCACCAATTATTCAGTGTTCCGTGACACTGCCGCGACCCACACCGAGGCGATTGTTCTCCCGAACGCACATCTGATCCTCAAGCCGACGGATTTCATGAATGTCCGTCTCGCCGCTTACAGAGGGATCCTCCGCCCCGATTACAGTCTTCGACTGCCGAATTATGTCATGGTCGGGTACGCTGCGTATGTGAACAACTGGCAGTTGAAGGTCGGTAACCCCGACCTGAAAAACGCAGATGCGTGGAACTATGAGCTCAATCTCCAGTTCTATGGCGAAAAGATCGGATTGCTTTCGATCTCAGGGTTCTACAAGCAGATCACCAATGAGGTCGAGTACCTTAACGGCTTGCCGTGCTTTACCGGGAGCACGATCCCTGACAGCATGGGGGTCAAATACCTGAACAATCAGCCTCCCCCGGCAGCCATCGGAAAGTTCTACCTGTATTACCCCTACAACTCTTCGAAGCCGTCCAAAGTCTGGGGATTCGAAGCCGAACAACAGGTGAACTTCCGCTATCTGCCCGGGTTGCTGAGCGGTATCACGTTGAGCTACAACCTCTCGTTAGTGAGAAACGAAACGTGGACGCCCTACGGCAAACTCGTGAACGATACGACCTATTTCGGAGGGTTCCCCATTGTAAATCCGCGGGTTGTGTTGGACGAGCAAAAGACCCGCATCTCGAATGCTCCACAATTCTTCACGAACATCGTGTTCGGATATGACATCGATGGTTTCTCGGCCCGTCTCTCCTATTTCCACCAGGGAGAATTCTATTCAGCCTTCTCGAGCGATCAGCGGGCCAACACGATTGTGCGGCAGTTCGAGCGGCTCGATCTCTCGCTCAAACAGGAAATCAATTCGATGCTGTCTGTCGGACTGAATCTGAACAACCTGACGAACACGACCGAAGGAACGTATCTCGAAGATGCCATCGATGGCTACAGAGTTGAGACGTCGGCCGTCCGGTACGGCCTCACAGCCGATCTCTGGCTGAAGGTAGCGTTGTAAGCCCATGTAGGGGAATGCATCATCACAATCCACCATCCATCCACAATCCACAATTACAGTACAACGGGAGGTTCGTATGAGACGATCGTTACGGGCGCTGCTGCCCGCACTGCTGCTGTTGGCCATAGCGACGTCCACGATGTTTGCTCAGCACAGAATGTTCGTGCCGAAGCCAACGACGGTGACGTACATCGACGACATTGTTCTCGGCGACACGCTTGCCAATGGAGCACGGGCGGATTCAAATCGCGTCTATGTGCTTCAGCGCGGCGGTACCTGGTTCTGGGAGAACACTGTCCGGAATCTCGGGTGGAAGCTTGATATCGAGGCGTCAGACACCGGCAGCGGTGCGATGCCCAAGATCTATGGGCGTCCGACGCCGGGAACGACCACTGTTCCGTACAACTTTGTTGATATGGAAGGACCCGTCTACGTCAAGGGGCTCATGATCTGCGGGTACTTTGACCTGGACACGTCGGCGCTGAACAAGTATCAATCCCCGGGTCAATTCTTCTCGCGTTCCAATCCAAATCCGGACCGGGAGGAATTCTACGGGAATGTTTTCAGCGGACCCCTTCAGGCGTACGTGAGTGCGTTTGGTTCCTGCAGTGTCATCAAGTTCGTGGATAACATCTTTGCCAACGACGGTGTGCCTCCGCTGTGGGACATTGGCAACGGGCGCATCACCGACGTCCGCAACGTGGGTCTTGATAGCCTCATCCTGATCAACAACACGCTTGTCTACGGGTTCGATCGTGCAATCCGGCATCTGAAGAGCGTCGGCCGCGTGGACAACTTCATTATCGACCACAACACGATCTATGAGAACGGCGGCCGATATGGTCTCATTTCGCTGGGCGCCGTCGGCTCGAACGTGGAGATTACCAATAACCTGTTGATCGACCCGATGGCGTTTGGCGCGGATACGACAATGTATCGCCAGTACGACTTCGGAGAGTGCGGTGAATTTGATGCGCAGGGCAAAGTGAGGATGTCATGGATCTACCACTCGAATGTCAATAGCGACACGCTTGCCGGCAACAAAAACACTGCGTGGAAAATCGCGAACAACTACTGGTATGTGACCCCCCAGGTCCAGGCCGTGTGGGATTCTTGCATCCACATGGGTTGGGACCCGGTGATCGGCGTGGGCCGGCAGTTGACGGACTCCATCAAGGCCAAACTTGGTGCCGACTCGGCGAAGGCGTTTACCAAGCTGAACAGCTTCGCATTCAACAATGTCACAGGGACTATTGCACCAGTCGTTCTCTATGCGACCATGCCTCCGCCCAACGGAACTGGCGGTCAGTCAGAAGGTGGTGTGTGGCTTCCTTACGACAGACGCGTGACAACGTACTACAAGGACACAATGGACTGTGGCTATTCGACAGCCTCGCCGGCATACACGGGTGCATGGGGTGGATTCCCGGTGGGCGACCTGAACTGGTTCCCCACGAAGAAGGCCGCGTGGCTGCTGACCGACGTCCAGCAACAGGCGACATCGGCGGTGGCCGAGGTGTATACACTGTCCCAGAACTATCCGAATCCGTTCAACCCGTCGACGCAGATCAACTTCTCGATCCCGAAGCAGACGCGGGTCACACTGAAGGTGTTTAATGTGCTCGGTCAGGAGGTGGCGACATTGGTCGATGGCGTGCTCACTGCTGGTCAGCACACTGCTACATTCCAGGCAACACAGTTCGCCAGCGGAGTCTACTTCTACAGCATCAAAGCAGGAGACTTCGCCAGCACGCGGAAAATGATGTTGGTGAAGTAACTTCTTCATTGAGGGAAAGGCGAGGGGCGCCGATGAGGCGCCCCTCCGCGGGTCTCGCAATGCCGTCGATCGACGGGGAAGGCTTGCGGCTTGCCCTCGCGATCGATAGCTTATACAGTTTGGGTCGCTCCATCGAGGATCACAAGACCAACCTTTGAACAGGTTTATCAAGTGAATATCACCATCTCGGAAATTGCACGACTGGCGGGAGTATCGAAATCTTCGGTCTCTCTCGTCATCAACAACAAGCCGGGAGTGTCCTCAAAGACCAGGGCAAAGGTCCTGGGAATCATGGAGAAGTATCAGTACTACCCGAGTCAAATTGCGCAGTCACTCGCAGGACGGGAAACCAAGAGCATCGGCCTCATCATCAAGGAGATCGACAACCCGTATTTTGCGCGGCTTATGCGCGGCGTCTATGATGCATGTTCGGGCCTCGGCTATTCCGTCCTGCTGGGAAGCTCTGAACACCGTCCGCAAAAGGAAATCGAGATCATCCGGACGATGGTGAACAAACGTGTGGACGGCCTGATCATCTCTCCTTTGCAGAATGAGGGGGTGGACTTTTCCTATCTCTCCGATCTTCTGAAGGATGGCTATCCTCTGGTCATCCTCGGCACGGTGATGAGCCGCTCCATCAATATTGTTGACATCGACAATATGAAGGCGGCATATGACGCCGTCTCGTTCCTGATACGGAAAGGCCACGAGAGGATCGCCCATTTTGCCGGCCCGGTGCACACCGGACACGGTCAACGAAGGCTGGAAGGGTACCGGCAGGCGCTGATCGATCACCATCTGCCGATTGACAAGAACCTGATCATCCCCGTTGAACCGTACGTGCTCAACGGCTACCGCGCAGGGAAAGAGATGTTCAGCACGGTCAGGCACCTGGCCACGGCGGTGTTCTGCTACAACGACCTTGTGGCGATCGGATTGATGAATGCGCTCTTGGAGCTCGGCGTCGATGTCCCGGGGCGCGTCTCCGTCATGGGGTTCGATAACATCGACATCGATGAGTACTTGAGAATTCCTCTCTCCACGGTGCAAATGCCCGCCTACGAAATCGGAACTTCTGCGGCAAACCTGCTCATCAAGCAGATCGGCGGAGAGAACCCTTCTCCCGCCGAGCGGATCATCCTCGAACACAAGATCGTGGAACGGAATTCAGTCGCGCAGCGCGTTGATGTGAATCCTTCCGGTGCGTTGGCGAGATCATGAGCACGGGCCGCGCGATAGTCCTTGGGTCATGCGCCGTCGTTCTTTGCAGTCCCGGGCAGAAGATCGCCGCTGGGGAGCATTCGAATGTCCGCTTTGTCCATTCGCTGATTGGCACCGCCCCCGCAACCACCCCGAACGCCCTCTCCCATGGAACTGCGACGGAAAACCGCGCGCAGGTCATCCCTGAAGTTTCCATGCCGTTCGGCATGACCAACTGGACGCCGCAGACACGCACGGGCGAGGCGAAATGCATCGCTCCGTACTATTATGACGACACGGTGATATCCGGTTTCCGGGGGACGCATTGGCTGAGCGGTTCCTGCGCGCAGGATTATGGCAGCGTGACCATCATGCCGATCTCGGGTATCCTCCGTTGTCAGGCGAACGCCCGCGCCTCCCATTTCAGTCACGCCCGAGAAACCTCCACGCCATACTCCTATAAAGTCGTGCTGGATGACTACGGCATTGAGAGCGAAATAACCTCAACGACGCGATGTGGATTCTGCCGGTTTGCATTTTCCGGCCCGGACACGCCTTCGATTGTCATCGAGCCGAACAGCGACTATGGAGAAGGGGAGGTGCGCATTTTCCCCGACCGACAGGAGATTGTCGGTAGGAATCCGGTCCATAGAATCTATCAGGGATGGGGGGAACCGGCCGGATTCAGCGGCTACTTCGTGGCGCGGTTCAGCGAACCGATTGTCGCGTTCGGCACCTATCGCAACTCCACTGTTCATTCCGGCGAGACGGAAATTCGAGGTGGAACAGGCATCGGCGGGTTTGTCCGCTTTCTCCCGAAGGGAAAAAGAATCATCGTTGTCAAAGTCGGCACATCCTTCACGAGCGTCCAGGAAGCGAGGAACAATCTCATGAAGGAAGCCGAAGGCCTCGATTTCGATTCCGCCGAAGCCCGTCTGAAAGAGCAATGGAACGCCATGCTGGCGAGGGTGAATGTCGAAGGAGGAACGGACGCGCAGCGCATCGTATTCTACACGGCGATGTATCACACGTTTCTCGTCCCCAGGGTTTACAACGATTGCGACGGTTCGTATCCGAAGTTTGCAGGCGGCGATTCCCTCTGCAGCGCGGGGATCGGCAATTACTACTGCGACTTTTCTCTCTGGGACACGTACCGGGCCCTGCATCCGTTGTACAACCTCTTGATCCCCGACATTAATGCCGACATGGTTCGCTCGTTGCTCTCGATGGCCCGGCAAGGAGGATGGCTCCCGATCTTCCCGTGCTGGAATAGCTACACCTCAGCCATGATCGGCGATCACGCCGTGTCGGTCATCGCCGACGCGGTGGTGAAAGGCACCATTACGTTGTCGGATGAGCAGTACGATGATGTGAAGAAGAACGCGACGCAGGTCCCCGAAGATCGTCGAGTCTACCTTGATGGCAAAGGGGTCCGGGGACTCGAATCGTATATGCACTTTGGGTACATCCCGCTCGAAGACAGTGTGAAGGAGTCGTTCCACAAAGGGGAGCAGGTCTCGCGGACCCTGGAGTATGCTTACGATGATTTCGCTCTGAGCCAGATCGCGAAAAGTATGGGGAAGACGGAGGATTATCAGGTGTTCCTCTCCCGATCTCGCAACTACCGGAATGTTTACGATTCCGCGCTCCAATGTGTATGCGGCCGATTTGCGAACGGATCGTTCACGACGGAATTCTCGAGGACGGAGCGAATGCCCTACATCACTGAAGGCACTCCGTGGCAGTACACGTGGTATGTCCCGCAGGATGTGGATGGCTTGATCACCATGATGGGCGGAAGCAACGTGTTCAACCGTAATCTCGACGAGTTCTTTGCGAGCGGTCAATACTGGCATGGCAACGAGCCGGACCAACAAGTCCCCTTTCTCTATGATTACTCGGGTCAACCGGGGAAAACACAAGCTATCGTAAGCCGGATCCTGACCGACGAATACGCTGACACGCCGGGTGGGTTAAGCGGGAATGACGATGCCGGTCAGATCTCAGCGTGGTATGTTTTCGCATCGATGGGGCTCTATCCTGTTTGTCCGTCAATGGACGAATATGCACTGACGGCTCCTTCGTTCAAGAAGATTGTTATTCGCTTGCCGAAGGGGAAGATCCTTGCCATCGAGGCGACCGGCGTGAGCAGCGAAAAGGCGTACGCCGGTGCGGTGCACTTCAACGGGAAGCCGGTCCATGGGTGGCGGATCCGTCACTCCGAATTGATGAACGGCGGGACGCTGCGTTTTTCCATGCAGTCGTCACCGCCGCAGGACGAGAAAAGGTGATCGATTTGTGCGTGTAAAACCGCAGGACATCTTTGCGAAGGCATACGGCAAGTATGCGATCGCGGCGTTCAACGTCTTTGGCGCCGAGCAGGTATGCGGCGTCTTCGCGGGAGCATCGGAAGTGGACGTGCCGGTCATCGTTCAGATCACCCCTGCTGCCCGCAAATACCTGAGCCCGGGATTCCTGCAGGGCATGATTGCCGCCGCTGAAGAGCTCTACCCCGCGGCAACGATTGCCGTGCATCTTGACCACGGCAACACCGAACACTGCCTGAGCGCGATCGACTCGGGGTTTTATGACTCTGTGATGATCGATGCCTCGCACGAGTCGTTTGAGAGGAACTGTGCTCTAACAAAAGAGATCGTGGACCGAGCACACAGCAGAGGGATCGCCGTTGAAGCCGAACTCGGCGTGCTTGGCGGTGTGGAAGATGTCGGGGATGCTGCGCAACGCAGCGGCCGATATACGGATCCGGATCAGGCCGAGGAATTCGTCAGAACGACCGGTTGCGACAGCCTGGCAGTGGCGGTCGGGACTAGCCATGGCGCATACAAGTTCAAAGGAGGCACAGCGCTGAATTTCAGCGTGCTGCGAAGAATCCAACGTGCCTTGCCTGGATTCCCGCTTGTCTTGCATGGCGCCTCCAACGTGCCGGGGGAGGAGATCGAGCGGATCAACGCCGCCGGCGGGAACCTGAAAACCGATTCCCGAGGTCTCAGTGCGGCGGAATTGCGAAGCGCTGTACAATGCGGCGTGTCGAAGATCAACATCGCCACCGACATGCGGCTCCTCTGGACCAGAGTGTGCCGCGAGTTCTTCCGGGATACTCCAGATCAGTTTGACCCCGTGATCCCGGGTAAGAAATATATGGAAGGGCTCAGGATGCTTGTGAGGCAGAAATGTGAAGCATTGGTCGTGGACCGCAGTTGAGCGTGGGAAAAGTATTCGGTGGAGCAAACGGACAATGAAAACTGACGCGCGTTGCCGATTGCAGGTTCATCCCAGGGACGATCGCTCAGGCGTGTATCAATCGATCACTGCTCGCGAGGCAGGGTGGAACCATCTGAACTTTGGCGCGCGACGGCTTGCCATGGGGCAACGATGGGAGTACGACACCGGTGACGATGAACTCTGCGTGGTACTGTTGGGCGGACGATGCACCATCGCCTCGAAGTGGGGAGAATGGATCACCCTCGGCGCGCGCGCAAACGTCTTCAACGGCTTCCCGCATGCAGCGTATCTGCCGCCACAGACGAAATTTGTGCTCACGGCGAAAAGCGAATTGGTCGACATCGCTTACGGGTTTACCGTTGGCGATCCGCGGCGTAAGGGATTCTTCATCACGCCGGATGACGTACATCGGTACGGCATCGAGCTTCGGGGCGGCGACAATGCATCGCGGCAAATCAACTCGATCCTCCCGCCAGGAGCCGCGTGCCATCGTCTCGTGTGCGTGGAAGTGTATACGCCGTCCGGAAACTGGAGTTCGTTCCCGGCGCACAAACATGATGAGCGACGGGTTGATGAAAAAGGATCGTTGATCGAAGCGTGCCTGGAGGAGATTTACTTCTATAAGTTCGACAGGCCGCAGGGGTTCGCCATCCAGAAGGTCTATACGAGTGATCGAACGTTGAACGAGATAGCCGAGCCTCATACGGACGACGTCGTCATGGTGCCAAAGGGATATCATCCCGTTGTCGCGGGGCATGGGTACAACACATACTACCTGAACTTCCTGGCGGGAAGCGATCAGTCCTTGAAGGGGACCGACGACCCCGACCACAAGTGGATCTATGGGACCTGGAAGTCCATCGACGCCCGCCTGCCGATGGTCACCCTGGACATGAATTCCCGGGCCAGAGAGCATGAAGAACTATGACGTCATGACATACGGACGCTCTTCGATCGACCTCTACAGCAACAACATCGGGAGCCCGTTCGAAGAGATCAAGGAATTCGGCGCATTTGTCGGAGGCTCTCCGCTCAATATTGCGGTCGGCGCGAAACGCCTGGGTCTCAGGAGCGCGCTGCTGACTGCCGTCGGCAACGACATGGTCGGGAAGTTTCTTCTCGCCTTTCTCAAAAAGGAGGGGGTGGAGACGGCGTTCATACCGGTGAAGGACAACGCGCGCACCAGCGCCGTCCTGCTCGGAATCCAGCCGCCGGCGAACTTTCCGCTGGTCTTCTACCGCGACAACTGTGCCGACTCCAGGATCAGCATCGATGATGTGATGAAAGCGGACATCGCGGGTTCACGGTTGCTGGAGGTGTCTGCTACGGCCTTGAACATCGAGCCTTCGCGGTCTGCCGCATTTTTCGCCGCCGAGCAGGCGTTCGAACACGATGTTCCGGTACTTGTGGATCTTGATTTCAGGGCCGATCAATGGCACGACCCACGCGCGTACGGCGTCACTACGCGGGCGTTCCTCAACCATTGCTCGATGGCTGTTGGCACTGAAGAAGAAGTCCTTGCCACCATGGTCAAGGACCCTTCACAGATCAAGATCCGGAACCAACAAATCTCGGCCCCGGAGATCACCGGGAACATCGAAGAGGCGATCAGAGCAATTCTGAAGACAGGCGTGGAAACGCTCGTCGTCAAGCGGGGAGACAAGGGTTCCTCGGTATTTCTGAAGGACGGGACCGTCAGCAATGTCCCCGGCTTCCGGGTCGAAGTCGTGAATGTCCTTGGGGCGGGCGATGCATTCGCCTCGGGGTTCATCTATGGATTTCTTCAAGGCTGGGACTGGTACAAGTGCTGCAGGCTTGGCAACGCATGCGGCGCAATTCTGGTGACGAAACACGGTTGCGCAAATTTCAACCCTACGCTGCCGGAAGTGATGACGTTTATCGAATCTCATGGTGGCTTCTAGCATGGAAACGGTGAGATTGACTGTCGGACAGGCGACGATTGCATTTCTGAAGAACCAATTCGTCGAGCGCGACGGGGTCGAGGACAGATTCTTCGCCGGGTGCTTCGGTATCTTCGGACATGGCAATGTGGCCGGCATCGGACAGGCCCTGCAGGAGAACCCGGACTTCCGCTACTATCAGACGCGGAATGAACAGGCGATGGTGCACACCGCGGCCGCCTACGCCAAGATGAAGAACAGGCTGAGCACCTTTGTCTGCACTTCGTCCATCGGTCCGGGCGCAACGAACATGATTACCGGCGCCGCGGCGGCAACGATCAACCGGCTCCCTGTTCTGCTGATCCCCGGCGACATCTTCGCGCGGAGAAATGTTGCTCCGGTGCTCCAACAGCTGGAGAGTCCCGGCACACAGGACTTCTCCGTGAATGACTGCTTCAAACCCGTCTCCAGATATTGGGACCGCATCAATCGGCCGCAGCAGCTGATCAGCGCGTTGCCGGAAGTGATGAGGGTGCTGACCTCGCCAGCGGATACCGGTGCCGCTGTCCTCGCCCTTCCCCAGGATGTGCAGGCGGAAGCGTTCGACTTCCCGGCCGACCTGCTGAAGAAGCGCGTGTGGAAGATCCAGCGGCCACGGCCCGATGCAGAAGTCCTGCAGACGGCTATCGAATGGATCAGGCAAAGCCGGAAGCCATTGATCATTGCAGGCGGCGGGACGATCTACAGCGGCGCGGATGCTGCGCTCCGCGCGCTTCTCGAAATGGCGGGAATTCCGGTAGCGGAGACATTCGCCGGGAAGGGGTCCGTTCCCTATTCTCAGCCCGGCAATCTGGGCGCAATCGGTGTCACAGGAACTCCGGGTGCTGCGGCCATGGCGATGGAAGCCGATCTCATAATCGGGATCGGCACACGCTACACGGATTTCACGACGGCGTCGAAGACCGCGTTCCGGAATCCCGACGTTCGATTCATCAATATCAATGTCGCCGCATTTGATGCGTTTAAGCACGCGGCGCTTCCCGTCGTCGGCGATGCAAAGGTATGTCTCGAAGAGATGGTGCGATCGATCAAGGACTTCAGGACGGAAGATCGCTGGTTCGCCAAGTCCGTCGATTTCCAGAGAGGGTGGGACAGCACCGTGAGCGGGTACTATCAAGACAAACATCAGCTCCCCGTGAGTCAGGCGGAGGTCGTCGGCGCGGTAAACTCGTTTTCAGGCCCGAAGGATGTCGTCCTGTGTGCAGCAGGCAGCCTCCCGGGCGATCTCCATAAACTCTGGCGGACACGCGACGTCAAGGGGTTCCATCTCGAGTACGGGTATTCAACGATGGGGTATGAAATCGCCGCCGGGCTGGGCGCGAAAATGGCCTGCCCGGACCGGGAGATCTATGTGATGGTCGGCGACGGCAACTACCTGATGAACAATCACGAGATCATCACGGCCATCCAGGAGAAGATCAAGATGACAATCATCCTCTTGGACAACCATGGCTTCAAGAGCATCGGTTCGCTTTCGGAATCTGTCGGGAGCGATCGGTTCGGGACCCTCTATCGGTACAGGAACGAGAAGACGGGGCAGCTGGATGGGGAGAATCTGCCGGTGGATTTTGCATTGAATGCACGAAGTCTCGGCGCGCATGTTCTCAGCGCAGATTCCATCGCGTCGCTGAACAAAGCGCTCGCAGAGGCCAAGGGAATCGCGAAGACCACGGTCATCGTGATCGAGACCGATGTAAAGAAGGGGATCGACGGATACGCGTGGTGGGAAGTCGCAGTGGCCGAAGTGTCGGAGATGGCGTCGGTTCGGGAGGCTTACGCAGTCTATCAAGAGAACAAGAAGCACCAACGTTATTATTTGTAAATGAACGTGCGGGTGTACATGAAAACGCGCAAAAATTATGTCGGCGGCGCCTGGGTGGAGAGCAATGCGGGCTCAAATTTCGATGTCGTGAATCCGGGCACAGGCGAAATCCTCGGCAAGGTGCCGGCCGGATGCCGCGAGGACGTCGACCAGGCGGCACGAAAAGCTGCAGCGGCCCAGGATACATGGAGAAACGCGCCGCCCGAGCAGAGAATTCAGTATTTGTTTAAGATGAAGAAGGTTCTCGAGGACAACGCGGACGAAGTTGCATCGATCTGCACGCAGGAATGCGGGAAGACGCTTGGCGAATCGAAAGCGGAGATCGTACGCGCAGTCGAGAACATTGAAGTGGCGTGCGGGATCCCGACGCTGATGCAGGGAGAGTTTTCAGAAGACGTCTCTGCCGGAGTCGACGAGTTTGTCATCCGTCAACCCCTTGGCGTCGGCGCCTGCATCGCGCCGTTCAACTTTCCCGTCATGATTCCGTTCTGGTTCTTTCCGTACGCCATCGCGTGCGGCAATACCTACATCGTCAAGCCGTCCGAAAAGGTGCCGGGAGCGATGACACGCATCTTCGAGTTGTTCGAAGAAATCGGTCTACCCGCGGGGGTTCTGAACCTTGTCCACGGTGGGAAAAACACGGTTGATGCAATTCTCACCCACGACCTCATCAAAGCGGTCAGCTTTGTCGGCTCCACGAAGGTCGCGAAGTATGTGTACGCAAAAGGCACCGAACACGGCAAGAGAGTTCAGGCGCAGGGTGGGGCGAAGAATGCGCTGGTGGTCATGCCGGACGCTGATGTGGAAACGACAACGAGGATCGTCGCCGACAGCGTCTATGGCTGTGCCGGACAACGCTGCCTGGCGGCATCCACGATCGTCCTCGTTGGGGAGGCGAAAGAGACGTTCCGCAGCAAACTTCTCGACGCGGCGAAGCACAGGACAACAAGCTACGGCCTGGAGAAGACAGCACAGATGGGCGCTCTTATCAGCGGCGAGAGCCGGAGGCGAATCGAAGCCATCATCGACGACGCTGGCAAGAAAGGGGCGAAGATCCTCCTGGACGGCAGGATCGGAACGCTCAAAGGGTATGAGGGTGGACAGTACATTTTGCCGACGGTCATGGAGAGTGTTCCCGACAATGCCGACGCCTCCTCAACGGAGATTTTTGGTCCCGTGATGATCCTGAAAGATGTTGCCACGCTCGGCGAAGCGATACGGTATATTAACGGCGGTCAATATGGCAATGCCGCATGCATTTTCACGACGAACGGCGCCGCTGCGCGGACATTCCGGCGCGATGTTCTGGCAGGGAACATCGGCGTCAATATAGGCGTGCCCGCGCCGATGGCGTTCTTTCCCTTCAGCGGGTGGAAGGATTCGTTCTTTGGCGACCTGCACGGTCAGGCGCGGCATGCGGTGGAGTTCTTCACGCAGACAAAAGTTGTCATCGAACGATGGCACGGAGAATGGACAAGAACATTCTAGGACGGTCACCAGGCAGATCTATGATGAGAATTGCGAACGCACCATGTTCATGGGGGGCGCTGGAATTTGAGCTCGATGGCAACGCTCCCGGATATGTACAAGTGCTGGATGAAATGGAGGAGACCGGATATCAAGGAACCGAGCTAGGGGATTGGGGCTTCATGCCGACAGATCCCTGTTCCCTCAGGACTGAACTGGC
Source organism: Bacteroidota bacterium (assembly GCA_035506295.1). Classification (GTDB taxonomy): domain Bacteria; phylum Bacteroidota; class Ignavibacteria; order UBA10030; family UBA6906; genus DATJPR01. The sequence continues at coordinate 26,555 of DATJPR010000053.1, forward strand.
AAAACGCGGACTCGCGTTGCTCGGCGCATTTGTGCCGGTCCTGCTGAAGGACAAATCAAGACACGACGCGGGCATCGAAACAGCGGTGAAAACGGCATCGCTGATGTACGACGCGGGCGCTGTTGACGCGTTCATCGTCCTGGCGGACGAAAACGGTTCCGTCCCGGAGCGCACGAAGAACGCCGGCCGCGTGACGCCGACGATGAGTTTGAAAGCCGACGAATGGAAGATCTTCGCCGAAGGGGCCATGACATTGGCGGCGCAGGTGCGACAGGAAACAGGCTTGCGGACCGTGTTCCACCACCATTGCGGCGGGTATGTGGAAACTCCCGACGAGGTTGCGGTGCTCATGAGCTCCACCGACCCCGACCTGCTGGGCCTGGTCCTGGACATGGGACACTGGAAATTCGGTGGCGGCGATCCGGTCCAAGCCATACGGGACTATGCCGATCGCATCTGGCATGTGCATTTCAAGGACTGCGATGAGCAGCGGGCGGCACAGTCACGCAGGGAGCAGTGGGACTATTTTGCGTCCGTGCGCAATGGCGTATTCTGTGAACTCGGCAAAGGCTCGGTCGACTTCCCCGGTGTGGTCCGCGAGCTGAAGCGCATCCATTATGACGGATGGGTGGTGGTGGAGCAGGATGTCCTTCCCGGGATGGGAAAACCCAAAGAATGCGCGCGGCACAATATCGACTATATCAAGACGCTCGGTCTTTTTTGACACTACGGGTGACCCATGAAGAATTTGAATATCGGAGTAATCGGGGCAGGGCGCATCGGCATTGTTCACACGGAAACCATCTCGCAACACATTCCCGAAGCGCGGGTGGTCGCCATCGCCGACGTCAATCTTGAGGCGGCGCAACGGCTCGCCGAACGGTTCAGGGTGCCCGTCGCCACGGGCAACCCGCGCTCGGTGATTCAGAATTCAGACGTGAATGCGGTGTTGATTTGTTCGCCCACCGACACACACGCACAGTTCGTGATCGAAGCGGCGAAGGCGAAGAAACATATCTTCTGCGAGAAACCGATCGCCCTTGAGCTGGACACCATACGCGAGGTTCTGCGGGTCGTCGAAGGAACCGGGGTCAAATTCATGGTCGGATTCAACAGACGGTTCGATGCGAACTTCAAGAAGATCCGCCAGATGGTCGTCGAGGGAAAAATCGGAGAGCCGCATATCGTGAAGATCACCTCGCGCGATCCCGCTCCGCCTCCGCCGTCATACATCGCCGTGTCCGGCGGCATGTTTCTGGATATGACGATCCATGATTTCGACATGGCGCGGTTCGTCGCAGGAGACGAGGTCGAGGAAGTGTATGCCGTCGGCTGTGTCAAAGTTGACCCGGAAATCGGCAAGGCGGGTGACATCGACACGGCGGCAATCACGCTGAGGTTCGAAAAAGGTGCGCTGGGGGTGATCGACAACAGCCGCCAGGCTGTGTATGGATACGATCAGCGTGTAGAAGTGTTCGGGTCGGGAGGAATGGTGAAGGTCGACAACAACGCCCCGGACAATCACGATTACTACAGTCACGACGGGGTTCATTCTTCGCTCCCGCTGAATTTCTTCATGGACAGGTACATCGAAGCCTACGCGAGCGAGATCAAGGAATTCTGCCTTGCCGTGGCGGAGGACAAACCGATGTCTGTCGGCGGCAGGGATGGGCTGTTGTCGGTGGCGATCGGGCTTGCGGCGAAAAAATCTCTTGCGGAGCACCGCCCCGTGAAGCTGTCGGAGATCCTCAACCACAAATAACTTCCGCATGGCCAGCAATGTTGTGGTGATGGGAGGACGGTTGCACTCGCGGCGGCTGTACAGGGCGATGGCGCTTGTCTCCATCCTTGTTGTTTTGCCTCGCACCCTCTTGTGCCAGTCCCCGTCTGCTTTTGTCGACCCGTTCATCGGATCGAAGGGGAAGGGGAATGTGTTCGTCGGACCTGCGTGTCCCTTCGGCATGGCAAAGCCCGGCCCCGATTGCGATCTGGGCGCAAACAGCGGGTATGTCGCGGATTCAGCAAAAACTGTTTTCGGCTTTAGTCAGACCCATGTGAGTGGAACGGGCGGCGGTCCCAAGTACGGGAACATCTCGCTCTTTCCCTTCATGGGCGATTTCGCATCGA
>DATJPR010000054.1:0-2963 GCA_035506295.1 Bacteroidota bacterium
GATGACTTCAAGAGTGTTCTTGTAGAACGGCGTTTGCTGGGATGACTTGCGGATCACCGACGCAAGCTCGACGTCGCTCAGGATGATTCGGTCCGAGCCGATGGGTTGGACAATGAATCGCACGCCGACACTGTCCCGCCGCGCAGGATCGTTCTTGTCCTTTCCCACCACCTTCAGGAGATAGGGTCCCTGGCGAAGAGGGATGTCACATACACCGACGAGATTCATTCCGGAGGCGAGCGATGCAGAATCACGCACCCTGCTCGGCGCCATCCAGCGGTCCCGGAAATAGACCGAGTCGCCCCGGGAAACAACCACCTGGAGCTCGCTGGCGCCGGTCCAACCGGCGGAATCCGCCCGGTAGGTGAGCCCTGCCTGAGGAACGGAATAATAGAGCTCCGTCAACCCCGTCGAGTCATCCGCGCCGCGAAAGCGGGCGATGTCGACCGTGAGTCGATATTGGTCTTTGGGCGTTGTCGTTTGCCCGAACCCGGTGGTCAAGACAAGGATGCTCGCCGCGATGAGAACGTGAAGCTTCATGGAGGGAAATCTTCCGAAGGTGACTAAGGGCTACTCGCCCATGATTTTGACAATGACCCGCTTCCTTCGCTGGCCGTCGAATTCCGCGTAGTAGATCTGCTGCCAGGGGCCGAAATCCAGTTTGCCTTTGGTGATCGGGACAACGACTTCATGATGGACAAGGAGACTCTTGAGATGAGAGTCCCCATTAGTTTCACCTGTCCGATGGTGTCTGTATCCTGCATCGAACGGCGCCAATCGTTCAAGCCAGTCGTCGATATCCTGAATCAATCCGTCCTCGGCATCGTTGACATACACCCCCGCGGTAATGTGCATCGCCGAGACGAGAACCATCCCCTCCTGAATGCCGCTCCGCGTGACCATCTCCTGCACCTGGCGGGTGAGATTGATATACTCGCGGTGGTTCTTGGTCTGGAACCACAGATATTCCGTTGCGGTCTTCATGGGGTGCTGAGCAGCTTTCTGATCGACGCCAGGACCCCTCCGATATCGAACGGTTTCTCGCAGAAGATATCTGCGCCCGCAGCAAGAGCGACCGAACGGGCTTCTTGTGCACCATAGCCGCTGATGCCGACGATTTTGACGGAAGGCTTACGCTGCCTGATGGACGCTATCACATCGGCCCCGCCAACCTGCGGTAGACCGAGATCGGTCATCACAACGTCAATGTCGCTTGTGTTCTCGGCGAATACCGCCAAGGCTTCGGCGCCATCGCGAGCACGATAGATGACATAGGCTTCTTCCGCCAGCAAGCCGGCGACCAGAGAAAGAAGCGCTTCTTCATCTTCAACTATAAGGACGCCAGGGTGGAGGCGATGCGGCATGAGTTTCGATGACCACGAGTGTCTCGGTGCAAAAAAGATACCACTTCAACGGAAGAACTGCAATATGACGACCCGGGTCGTTGAGACTGCCACTTTTGACGTCACTTTTCGTATATTGGAGGAGGTAAAACTCCCATGGCCGGACTGGACCGCATTCTCTTTTTTGTCTTCACCCCGCTGTTCCTCCTGGGCTCGACGGGCGTCGTTCTCTGCTTCCGGAAATCGCTCCGCGTGGCTGGAGAACGCGATGGTGACCTCAAGATGTTCTTCTGGGCGTTCGGCGGCCTCATTTGTCTCATCATCGCGGGGATGAGCGCCGCGTATTTTCTCATCCCTCTCATTTCTCATCTCTGACCGGTGGCAAGACGCATCCTTCCCCATCGTTTCATCCCGGCTCCGGTATCCATGCTTTTGGCAGTCGCATCGTTGTGGGCTCAGCAGCCCGTAGATCCGTCGCATCTTTCCCTGTCGACCATCGCCTCTTCCGTTGAAGTCCTGAAGAATGCGAAGGACACGGTCCGGATCGGTCGTGTGCTCGATACTCTCTTCGCGTACGAGGATTCCCGGCACTCCGCAGTCGCGGGCGACACGAACGTGATTTTTCTTTACCGGGGCCCGGCACGTCGCGTCGCCGTAGCGGGCGACTTCAACGGGTGGTCTCCTTCCACCGATCTGCTCCGCGCGGTCGGGAGTCCGCCGCGGTGGTTTCTCGTCACTACAGTCCCGCATGGCGCCAGGTTTGAATACAAGTTCGTGGTGGACTCGACGATGGTGCTCGATCCCCTGAATGCGCTTCAGGCCATGGGCGGGTTCGGGCCGAATTCCGAAATCAGAACCTCCGGCTATGCCAGCCCGCAAGAAATCATCAGACATGATGAAATTCCGCAGGGCACGTTTGACACCGTCCAGATGAGGAGTCGAGCTCTTGGATGTACACACCCAGTGTATATCTACCTTCCTCACGGCGCACGTCGAACCGGACGAACGTACTGTACGCTTGTCGTCACGGATGGCGGTGATTTCCTCAGCCTGGGACGGATGAATGTCATTCTTGACAATCTCATCGAACAAAAGCGCATCCCGCCAGTGATCGCGCTTTTCGTCGACCCACGATCTGATCCTGCAGATCCTTCCACCAACGCCAGGATGGTGGAATACGCTATGAACGATCGGTATGTGACATTCGTTGCGGACGAACTTCTCCCCTCTCTTCGCCGTCGGTATTCCCTGGCTTCATCCCCGGACAGTGTTGCGATCTCCGGAGCTTCCATGGGGGGTCTCATCGCAACCTACGCGGCCTTCCGGCGTCCCGATGTTTTCGGCGCGTCCGCTGCTCAGTCTCCTTCATACTGGTGGAGCAACGATTCCATGATAACCGTCATGCGCGAGAGCAGTCGCAAGCCGGCCAGGTTTTATCTCGATTCGGGGATTCTCCACGATGCGGCAAAGGAAACACGTATGATGCGGAGCGTTCTTCAGGAGAAGGGGTACGCATTCTCATACGCCGAGTATCCCGAGGGGCACAACTGGGTTAACTGGAGAGCCCGCGTTGCGTCCTTCCTCACATATTTCTGGGGTCTTCATTGATGCGCCACATTT
>DATJPR010000055.1:0-6969 GCA_035506295.1 Bacteroidota bacterium
TCCTTCTCGATTCGATGGGAAGGGAAACTCATTCCGCCCGAGACCGGGAAGTTTCAATTCCATATGAAGAGTTATGACGCAAAACGGATCATCCTGGGCGGCAAGCAATTGCCCATCGTCTACACGAGTGTCGAGCAATACACCGATACGGTAAGCCTCGTTGCCGGCAAAGAGTACGCGTTCGTCCTCGAGACAGAGAACGGCTCTCCAGGCGCAGCGCATATGGAACTGTACTGGAAGACACCCTCTCTTTTCGCAAAGGAGGAGAGAAAGGAAGACAGGCCGAAATCGGAACGAGTCTATTTGCCGGAGTGCAAGGGATGGTACGATTTCTGGACCGGCAAACTCAACAGCGGTGGACAGGAGCTGATGGCGGAGGCACCGATCGACAGGATCCCGTTGTACGTGAAAGCAGGTTCGATACTTCCGATGGGGCCGATGCTGCAATACTCGACGGAGAACCTCGCGGCTCCCATCGAGCTTCGCATTTATCCGGGAGCGGACGCCGACTTCACTCTCTACGAAGATGAGAATGACAACTACAATTATGAAAAGGGGATGTATTCGACCATCGCCATGCATTGGAATGATGCAGCCCGACAGCTCACCATCGGAAGCCGCCAGGGGTCCTTTCCGGGAATGATCGCGGAGCGAACGTTTGAAGTCGTGCTAGTGAACCCGGGTCATGGCACAGGCGTTGAAGTCTCACCTCAATTCGACAGGACGGTGCATTACTCGGGCTCAGAGACGGTCATTCCCCTTCCGATGCATTGATATCGACGGTGTCTACGATTCGTGCGTCGTCGCTCGCCAGTCGCCCACGACAAAAAGGAAGCCCGCATGCATTCACATGCGGGCTTCGTCACCTCTCAGCATTCTCTTTCTGGCGATTCAGTATTCGATGGATCTTCTCACGCCCCGAGCCACTTTTGAAGTACCTCTCCCTTGCCTCTGCCTCTTCTTTTGTGGCTAGATATTCTGTGTGGACCAGTTTCCAGGGGCCGCGACCACGCGTGGATCTTGTGTTCCCATTGTTGTGCTCATGCAATCTGCGATCGAGATCTGAAGTTGAACCAGTGTATATTCCCCCATCCCGTTCGCTTCTGATGACGTACACGACGAATGATGCTTCCGCTTCCTTTCTCATGCCTCTTGGGAATCATGTGCTCACGAACGCCAACGCCCGGATGACTTAAGCTTTGGTATACGGGCAGAAAAAAAGCCCGCATGTGTCTTCATGCGGGCTTGGTTTGGAGGCGACGGGCGGATTCGAACCGCCGCATAAAGGTTTTGCAGACCTCTCCCTTACCACTTGGGTACGTCGCCAACTTGTTTGACGGGCGGTCCGCCTGCACAGAAAGCGTTCCGGCGGACTCGCTCCACTGAACAGCACTGTTGCTCGATTCGAACCGCGCCAGTGCTTTGCACACCTCTCCCTTACCAGTGCACCCGCCGGAGCGTGTTTCTCAACGCGTAGGCTGGGTGGGTACGTCGCCAGCAACACCACAACATCTTTGACCGATATGGTACGCAGTCGGCGAAAAAAATGCAAGCTGTGCCGAAGTACTCCGAATTCGCCCAAAAGACCTATGCATGCAAATCCGCTGTCGGACGAAAGCCCGGCCGTTTCCGCGCTTTCGTCGCCTGCTCAAAGGCGAACGCCAGCTTGATGAGTACTCCTTCACTCCATGCGCGACCGAAGAACGAGATTCCCACCGGCAAGCCGAATATGAACCCCGCTGGGACCGTGATGCTGGGATAGCCGGCAACTGCGGCCAACTGAGAGCTCCCCCCCAGAAAATGATCGCCGCAAATGAGATCCGTCATCCACGCGGGACCATCGGTCGGCGCGACCAACGCGTTGAGGTTAAGTCTCGCCATGACGGCATCGATGCCATCGTCCCGCGACAACTTGTGGTTCTTCTCGAGGGCATCGGTGTATTCCTTGTCCGTCAACGCGCCTTTGGCTTCGGACTTCACAAACATGTCCTGTCCGAAGTACTGCATCTCCTGCGCGGAGTGTTTCTCGTTGAATTCGATAATGTCCTTCAGCGTGTGAACGGGTGCGCCCGGACCGAGGCGGGAAAGATACGCCTTCATGTCCGCCTTCAATTCGTAGAGGAGCACAGTGGTCTCCGCTTCATCCATCTTCCCTATTGCATCTATCTCGACGGGATCGATCAGCACGGCGCCGGCCTTCTTCAGGACGTCGAGAGCCTGCTCCATGACGTGATCCACCGAATCCAGGAATCCAAAATACTTCCGGACGACACCGATCCGCGCTCCACGGAGCCCGTCCGGTTCAAGAAATTGCGTGTAATCCACCGCCCCCTTGGAAGGATTGGCACCCATGGCCTGGTCATCCTTGTCGGCTCCTGCGAGAGCGCTCAGAAGGAGAGCGGCATCGGTGACGCTCCGCGCCATCGGTCCGGCCGTGTCCTGCGAGTGGGAGATCGGCACGACGCCCGACCTGCTCACCAGGCCGACCGTCGGCTTGATGCCCACGATGCCGTTGATGGACGACGGGCTCACGATGGAGCCGTCCGTTTCCGTCCCCACCGCGACGGTACAGAGGTTTGATGACACCGCAACGGCGGAGCCCGAGCTCGAACCTGACGTGTTGCGATCCAACGCGTAGGGGTTCCGCGTCAAGCCGCCTCTCCCGCTCCATCCGCTTGTCGATTTCGAGGAGCGGATATTCGCCCATTCGCTGAGATTGGTCTTGCCAAGAATGATCGCTCCTGCACGGCGCAGCTGCCCGATCAAGAACGCATCCTGCTGCGGCTTTGCACCGACGAGCGCAAGCGAGCCGGCCGTGGTCATCATCCGGTCGGCCGTATCGATGTTGTCTTTGACAAGCACCGGGATACCGTGGAGCGGGCCGCGTGGGCCTTTTGCTTTGCGTTCGGCGTCGAGTTCGTCCGCGATCTTTAGAGCGTCGGGATTGCTTTCCAAGACGCTCGAAAGCGAGGGACCCGCCTTGTCGATCGTTTCGATCCTTGCCAGGTATTGTTCCACGATGGAGCGCGCGGTGTCCCGGCCCGACACCATACGTTCAGACAACTCCGCGATCGTCGCCTCTTCGATATCGGTTCCCGGCATCTCCAGAGGCACCGCCCATCCCTTTTTCACGCGTTCGGCGAGGACGGCCGAGGTGAACCCTGCGACCGCCAGTCCACTACCGATGCCGAACCTGAGGAAATCTCTGCGATCGAGGGAAGGATGTTCGGGAGGTGTCGGACTTTTCATGATTCCTGACTCCGGCAAAATGGATGTTCACGCGGCGAAGGGCACTGAGAAATTCTGAGAGAGGTCGGATCGATCGCACACAATAAAAACCCCGCCACCTGGTGGGATGTGGGGTGGCGGGGTCTCAAAAAGAGGAAGTATACCGACTCGGGACGTACGGCGCGATTACCGTCCGATCCCGTTGTCCCGGTATCCCGGGACAGAGCGGGAAACGGGATTCGAACCCGCGACATCAACCTTGGCAAGGTTGCGCTCTACCAACTGAGCTATTCCCGCATGCACTGAACCAATATACAAAATCGACTTTCTCGAAGCAAACTCGGCTCAGTGCAGCGAGTCGGTGAAAGAACGTAATGCGAGAATATACATGCGCACCCGATCAAAGTCAAGTTGCATCGCGACCTTCATCTGGAGTTTTTCCATCCAGGAGCATATCACTGTATGACACGCGCACGATGTCCTCCGGTTCAATGTCGAACATCGCTCGAAGTTCGTGCATCAACTCCTCCGGGTCAACATCCCCCACTGCCGGAACTTCAAACTCAATGAACGTGCCAAGATTCAAAACGCGATCAACATGAATCCTGGCCCCTTTGTAGCAGTAGAGGACCCGATGTTTGCTCACTACCACGCGGATTCCGAATGCTCTTTCTAAAATCCCACAAAATCCAACGGGGTCCGGGACCGGGGTCTTTTCATATGCACTCACCCGCTCATCATGTGCCTCCTCCCTTTCGTAACCGATCAACTCCGCATGATTTCCGTTAATCACGCGTAGCTTGAGTCGACCCGCAAAAGTTTTGAAATACGTATCGAGTTGATCCATGGCATCGGCCAAGATTGCTCCACGTTCCTGCGCGCGCTGGCAGGTCGCATCAATCGAGTGTATCCTGGCTTTGAGTTCGAGATTGGTCGGCATGCGTTTCTACGAGAACTCGCGGGGAATCGGAAGGACTGCTTCGGAGGGAGTGTCAGCTCTTGCGCAGCATCTCACGCATCATTAACGCGTGATATCAAGAATCTGGTAGTGCAACATGCCCGCAGGCACTTTGATCTCCAGCGATTCCCCTTTTGTCTTTCCGAGGAGCGATTTCCCGATCGGAGACGTCACGGAAATCTTCCCTGCATCAAAATCAGATTCTTCCGGCGAAACAAGCAGGTACTCGAATTCACGGCCGGAGTTGAGGTCCTTCAGCTTGACCCTGCTGAGAATATAGATTTTGTCGTTCGGAAGGTCTTTTGCCTCTATCACCTTTGCATGGGCAAGGGTGAGTTCAAGCTTGGAGATTTTCAATTCGAGGTGTTGCTGCTCTTCTTTTGCAGCGTCATATTCGGCGTTTTCCGACAGATCCCCATAGCCACGGGCGTCGGCGATTTTTTGGGCAATCATCTTGCGACCGTTGGTCTTGAGCTCACGCACTTCCTGTTCGATTTCGTGCAGGCGTTCGCGGGTAAGATAGATCGTTTCCGATTGTCCGTTCATGGCATCACCGAAAGCTTTAGTGAAGGCAAAAAGAATAGCCATCATCCGTGGAGACGAACAATGGCTACATTGAACCGCTCTTCGCAATAACGGGAACGCAAGGGAAAAAAGCAAGCCCGCCCTCCCCGGCGGGCGCAAAGTTCAGGAATGACCGGCCGTGCGGTCAAAAAGGATCAAGTGTCCGAGTTTATCGCGTTTTGTCTGCAGATACCGCTCATTCAGCGGATTCGGGCTCATTTCCAGCGGAACCCGCTCCACAATGTCGAGGCCGTACCCTGCAAGTCCAACAACCTTCTTCGGGTTGTTGGTCAGGAGACGAATTTTCCCGATCCCGAGATCCCGCAGTATTTGCGCGCCGATGCCGTAGTCACGCAGGTCCGGACGAAATCCCAGCCTCTCATTCGCTTCGACCGTATCCAGCCCTTCGTCCTGCAGGCTGTACGCCCGGAGCTTGTTGAGAAGTCCGATTCCCCTTCCCTCCTGGCGCATATAGAGCACGACGCCCGATCCTGCTTCTTCGACCATTTCCATGGCCCTGATAAGCTGTTCATTGCAGTCACAACGGAGCGATCCGAAGACATCTCCTGTCAAACATTCGGAATGGACCCGGACGAGCGTCGGAACGGCGGGATCAATAGTCCCCTTCACGAGAGCGATGTGGTCCTTGTTGTCCGTGTCGCTCCTGTAGAGATGGAGGGTAAACTCACCGTGTCGCGTCGGTAATTTCGTCGTCACCGACCGGTGAACGAGCTTCTCCCGCGCCATCCGGTAGGCGATCAGATCGCGGACCGAGATGATCGCAAGCCCGTGGTGCTTTGCCAGTGCGAGCAGCTCCGGAAGCCTTGCCATGGAGCCGTCTGCTTTCATGATTTCACACAGCACACCGGCCTGATGGAGGCCGGCGAGCCGGCACAAATCGACAACGGCTTCGGTGTGACCAGCGCGCCGCAGAACTCCGCCTTCCGCTGCCCGCAAGGGAAAGATGTGCCCCGGTCGGCCGAGATCGGAAGGAAGGGTGTGTTCATCCGCGAGCGCGCGCACCGTCGCGGCACGGTCAGCCGCAGAAACACCGGTGGACGTTCCATGCAAATAGTCGACCGAAACTGTGAACTGTGTCTCGTGCGGCGAGGTATTGCTTTCCACCATCAGCGTCAGCCCGAGCGCTTCAGCGCGTTCGCTCGAGAGCGGCGAACAAATCACCCCTCGCCCGTGCGTCGCGAGAAAATTGATGACGTGGTCGTCGACAAAATCCGCCGCGCAAACGAAGTCGCCTTCGTTCTCCCGGTCTTCGTCGTCCACGACAATGAGGATTCTTCCGCTCCGGAACTCCTTGATCGCTTCGTCGACGGAGTTGAACCGGGTCCGCGGAGAATCGGTGCCAGATGCGTGTTTCATGCCGGCGAAAACTTACTTTCCTTTCTTCGGTTCGGGGTCCGACTCGCGAAGAATAGCGGTGATCGCGGTCCGATCCATCTTCACTTTCACATTGTCGGCGATTTCCACCAGAATCGTCTTCTCGTCCGCTCCCGCCACGGACCCATGAATTCCGCCGGCGGTGACGACTTTGTCCCCCTTCTTCACGGCGCCGAGCATCTTTTCCCGCTCCTTGCGCTGTTTGCTTTGCGGTCGAATGATCATGAAATAGAAAATTGCGATGATCAACGCAAACATGAGCAGAGTGCTGATCATGCTGCCCTGGGGATCACTCGGATTGGGAGCCATCGCGATAAGCTGCATCATTGGGTTATCGTTCCTTCTTTCGCTTGTGTTGGTTGGGTGGATTACTCCGCGCTCTCGTCCACGGCGATCGTTCCCAGCACGGACTGTTTCCAGGTTGGGAATGTCCCGCTGAGAATGGCCTCACGGGCAGAGCGCATGAGCGTGAGGTAGTACGAAATATTGTGCATGGTCGCGAGCTGGAGCGCAAGAATCTCCCCCGCCTTGAATAGGTGCCGCACATAGGCACGCGTGAAACTCCGGCACGCATAGCAGTGGCACGCAGGATCCATGGGGGAGAAATCCGTTGAGTGCTTCGCGTTGCGCATATTCAGCCGCCCCTGCGACGTGAAAATGACTGCATTCCTTGCGTTCCGGGTCGGCAAGACGCAATCGAACATGTCAACGCCCCGCTCGACCGCTTCCAGGATGTTTTCCGGCGTGCCGACCCCCATCAGGTACCGTGGTTTCTCTGTCGGGAGAATCTCGGTCGTGAGCTCGATCATCCGATACATCAGGTC
>DATJPR010000056.1:0-19209 GCA_035506295.1 Bacteroidota bacterium
TCGTCGGAGGCGATGATCAAGCTGACCGATATCATTTCGAGCGGAAGCAGACTCTCTTTCGGCGGTTACATCGGGGAGGACGCCTATTCCAATCAGGTCGACGGGTACGGCTCGCGGCTGAACAACATCTTCTCATGGGGGAATGCACTGCTCGATCTTCGATGGCTGGCGGTCGTCTCGTCCTCAACATTCATCCAGGCATCGGCGGCCTATTCACGGTACGATCTTGACCTTGACCAGGAAATGTCGGGGGCGGGAGCGATCGGCCTGTCAGGCATTCCACTTTCCTCCACCTTCGGGATTGAGGACATCAATCTCCGCGCCTACGCCGAGCACTACTATGATATGGAACACACCTTCCGCGCCGGCGTGGAACTGACGAGGCATGCCATGAGAGGGAACGTCTCTCCATTCTCCACGCAAACGGCGTCATATGCAATCGACGGTTCCCCGTTCTGGGAAGTGGCCGTTCATCTGGAAGACCAATGGAGGCTCTTGCCCGACGTTGCCGTCGAAATCGGTGCGCGAGCAACATCCTTCACCGGAGGGCAGGGGTCGGTGTCTGCCGTCGATCCTCGATTTTCACTCCGCTACTCGCCGGGCGAAGCGACCCAGATCTACGCCTCGTTGAGCGCCGTCAACGAATTTCTCCACCCCTATCGCAACAGCGGAGTGTATCTGCTTTATCCGACGGTGTTCTGGTATCCCTCGGGCAACAGCGTAAAGCCATCCACGTCGCTTCAACTCCGGCTGGGAGCCGAGACGGCTTTGTGGGAGAGCGGGCTTTCGGCCTCCGCCGGCGGATTCTATCGAGTGGTGGAGAACCTCCAGGAGTTCGGACCTGATACGACGGCAACTCACTCCGCGACGCTCGAGGACGAAATCCTGTACGGGACGGGCAAGTCGTATGGATGCGAACTCGCCCTCCGCAAGCGCTCGGGTGACCTTACAGGATCGATCAGCTATATGTTGTCGTGGGGGAGTAACAGAGTCCCCGCGCTCAATGGCGGCAACCCGTTCCCGCCACATTTCGATCGCAGGCATGAAGTCCAAGTCAGCGCGGCTTATTCTCCCGGAAACGGGTGGGATGTCGGCCTCCTGGCAGTTCTTGCTATCGAATCCGTCAACCTTCTGAGCGTGCCCGCACCACCCGTTGGTGTGTCTGTCAACGGAAGGGGGATGACGGCGTCCGCAGCCCCGGGGTGGCTCTTTGATGTCAACGGCGACAAGTATCCGGGATTCCAGCGGCTAGAGATCCAGGTATCGCGCGCGTTTACCATGGCGGAATTGCCGTGCAGTGCAACCCTGCGCCTGGTAAATGCCTATGGTCTGATCGATCCGTTCGAGTGGCAATTGCAGAACACCGGTGATCTCCGCTCGAAATGGAAAGCAACGCTTCAGGATCTGAAGCTTTTTCCGCTGTTCCCGACGTTCGGATTGTCAGTACGATTTTGAGGAGCGAAGAGACGGATTCACATCCAGGAGATCGGTCATGAAACCGCGCGGAGTACTTATCCTGCTACCACTGATGATGCTTTTCAGCTGTAAGGACGAAATTGTGCAATACCAGGTGCCGAAGGAGTTCACGAATGACCTGTTGCACGGAGACATTGTCGGAAGGGTCCTCCAGAACAACAGCCGGGCCGTGGTGCTGGTGAGCCAGGTCAGCATCATCGATTCCGTTGTCGTCAGTCCGAACGACGGCTCGTTTGCGTTCCGCGATCTCCGCGCAGGGAACTATGACCTCACTGTACGGGCGGACAATTTCAGGATCTACTCGAGGTCCAACCTCGCTGTGCCCGGAGGTTCCATCGTCTATGCCGGAGATATCGATCTTTCTACCACCCCCGATCTCGTTGATCAGACGTACCCGACAGACAACAGCGAGATCGTCTACAACTGGCAGTACGGAAGAATCACGATCTCCATCATGTTCACCCATCCGATGGACAGGCAGAGCGTTGAGCAGGCATTTTCCACCAATCCACCGAGCACCGGATTCTTCCTCTGGGGGGATTTCGCGCAGGCGCCGATGACGACACTGTATTCAAGAAATGCATACGGAGATTTTCCGGTCGGAGCGACGATCACGACGTTCAGCAAAGTCACGTCGCTGACGTATTCCATGGCGCAGAAGGATTCATATACAGACACGCTTTACACGGTCACGCTAGCGACGACTGCACACGACACGTCGGGCAATCCGCTCAGATTTCCGCTCCGGTTCAGCTTCCGCACGGTGCAATCGAGCGTGACGCTGAATGGCATACAGACGAGTCCGGCGGATGGCGATATCAATGTCAATCCGCTCAACAACCGTTCGATCGATATCACGTTTCCGCGAAGGATGGACCAATCAAGCACCGAGCGCGCGACGACGATACAGCCGCCGCTGAACAAGACATTCCTCTGGCCCGCGGGGAACGTGCTCAGGATCTACACCGGCGGACCGTTCATGTCTGACACCACGATCAGCGTCGCCATTGCGGGCACGGCAATGGATCTGGACGGCAACCCGCTCGGTCAGCCGTTCACGTTTTCATTCCGCGTTGCACCGTTCCAGGTGACCTCCACGTATCCTGCCAATGCAGATCTCTTTGTCAGTCAGACGCAGCAGATCAGCATCAATTTTAACAACTACCTTCCGTTGAGCTCCGGCCAGGCGGCGTTTTCGATTTCGCCATCCGTGGACGGGACGGTGACCTACGGAGGATACGCGCCGTACACCGATCCAAGTCAGATTGTGTTCACGCCGGCCGGTGCGTTTCAATCGAATACGAAATACACCGTCAAGATAAGCACGGGCGCCCAGGACATGTTTGGCGTGTCATTGCGTGCTCCGTACACATTCTCCTTTGTAACGAGGCCAAACTGAAGGGTCCTCGGGGCCGGTCCCAACAGCGCAAATACAGAAAATCGCATCGTGAACTTCTTCAAAAGAGGAAACATATGACACACGGTGTTCTTCGTAGTCTCTCGATGGGGCTCGCATGCCTGGCCTTGAGTTGTTCCGATCTGGGCACCAACGCCCCGGGTTCATCAACCCATCCCATCCCACCGCTTTCGGGAGTCGAGCAGGCGGTGGCAAATTCCTCGAACGCTTTCGGGCTCAATCTCTTTCGCGAGCTCGACAAGGCGTCGAATGGCGAGGACCTGATGGTATCGCCCCTCAGCGTTTCCATGGCTCTCGGGATGACCCTGAACGGTGCGGAAGGATCAACCCGGGACGCGATGGAGCAGACGTTGGGATTCACCGGCATGGGGAGCGACCAGATCAACGGAACATATGCGGGGCTCATCAGTTCGCTGACGACTGCCGATCCGACCGTGAAGATGGAGATCGGGAACTCGATCTGGTACCGTCCGTCACTGCAGGTTGAACAAGCCTTCAAGGACGTCAACATCTCGTTCTTCAATGCTCAGATCCGCAGCATCGATTTCTCCAGCCCCGCGGCGGCGGGAATCATCAACGGGTGGGTGAGCGACGCTACGCACGGCAAGATTCCCTCGATTGTCCCGGACCCCGTGCCTTCCGACATCGTGATGTACCTCATCAACGCAGTATACTTCAAGGGGAGTTGGACGCACCGGTTTGATTCGACGCTGACGTACGATGGAATATTTCACCTGACAGACGGCGGAACGGTGCCGGCCCGATTGATGATGACGACCGACTCCCTGCCGTATGTTCAAAGCAATGGCCTGCAGGTGGTGGACCTGCCGTATGGGAGTGAGGGTTTCAGCATGACGCTTCTGCTGCCGCCATCAGGGACGAGCATAGACGCGTTTGTCTCCAGCCTCACATCGGAGAAGTGGGAGAGCCTGGTTGGCCAGATGATGCAGACGCAAGTGCGGGTCTTGCTGCCGAAATTCAAGCTGTCCTATTTCGCCAATCTGAACGCCACGCTTTCGAACCTTGGCATGGGCATCGCGTTCACCGACGGAGCGAATTTCACAGGGATCGACCGACGGGGATCGCTCGCGATCAGCGAAGTCCTCCACAAATCCTTCATCCAGGTCGACG
The DNA here is from genome assembly GCA_035506295.1 of Bacteroidota bacterium. Taxonomy (GTDB): domain Bacteria; phylum Bacteroidota; class Ignavibacteria; order UBA10030; family UBA6906; genus DATJPR01. The sequence goes on from DATJPR010000056.1 coordinate 4,025, forward strand.
AAGAGGGAACGGAAGCCGCGGCGGTCACCTCCGTCGGTATTCGCGCGACGGCGGTCGAAGGAGGCGCGACAATCCCTGTAGTCCTTCTGGATCGACCCTTCATCTATGTGATCCGTGAGCGAACGACAGGGGTCATCCTGTTTGTCGGGAAACTGGCGGAACCGAAGTGGGTGGAATAACGTCAAGCTGGAGATCGACGAAATGAGAAAGCGGATTGGCATTCTGCCTCTGGTGCTGGCGGCGTCTTTGTTTTCGTGTCGCGAAAGCCAGTCGGTGGACGGTCCCGGCAACGATCTGACGATCGGCAGCTACAGTCTCGAATATGTCAAGTCGGGCGGGTTTACCGGGGGGATACATGTCCGGATGACTGTCTCTTCGACTGGCGACGTCGTTCTCACATCGGCCTCACCGACCATTGCAGGCGCTCTCACCGCCTCCGAACAGTCCCGGCTCGCCACACTCGGGTCTGAGATCTGGAGCCAGCCGGATACGCTGCGGGGTGGATGCATTGATGACTTCCACTTTCTGATCCAGTGGACCGACCCCCGAGGGACGAAGACCATAAGTGCCGATGGGTGTAGCCTCACACTGAACAACGGCACAGATCACGCGGCAATTCTCGGGCTCGTTCAGATCCTCGACAGTATCGCGAGTCGCGTGTTCCAGGAAGGGGCGACTTGGAGGGGGATGGAGGCCTTCTTTTCCATTGACGATTCCAGCTACGCCCTTGGCCATCCGATTACGCTGAAGTACGCATTGACAAACCCAACGGCGAGGGTACGGTCCATCTTCTTTCCTCATGCGGAACAGTACTGGTTCACCGTATCGAAAGACAATTTTCCAAGCTTCTACTACACTGTTCCTTCATTTGCGTCCTACCCAGATTCAACGCCGATGTCATCGATCGTCCTCGCACCCGGGCAGGAGAAGGACCTGGTATACGCCTGGGATCAATCGGTGATTGATTCGAAGGGTATACCCGGAACGCTTGGGGTTGGAAGCTACCGGATCCAGATGGGCCTTCTTGCGGGTGATTTTGGAGCGCAGTACGCAGCCTTCGACGTCTACGATGCTTCGATCCCGATCAAAGGCAGGATCGTTCCTGATTACGCTGATGAGTACTCTACGTCGTCGCAGTATACATTTCAACTCGAGGTGACAAATTGGACGAGCACGCCCATTACGCTGCACTTTCCCGGGAGCCAGAAGATTGCCCTCGAAGTATGGGATCTGAATTCTGACCCGCCCACAACCCTTCTCTATAATAGTCCTGTTGTAGAGTCGGGTCCGGCAGAAGCGCTGACACTTCCGTCGCACGCGACATTTTCGTTCACTGAAACAGTGAATAAGCACTCGATGAACCTGCTATCCTATTGGGTGCTTGCGAAGATGCATCTGCTTGCCTCGGATTTCGCATTCGAGTGTGATGGCCAGCTCGCTATATCGCGATTCCAGGAATCGAGCGTGAATCAGCAAGCCTCTGTTGACCATGAAAGAGACCGGCCTTGACAAAGTGATGCTGATTCCGGTGATTGCTACTACCGAAGATCAGGCCTTCCCCCTCATAGCTTCGCCACTCGGCGCTGATACACATGCGGAAGTCGGTGAGGATTATCTGTTTCTTCTGCATTGCGTTCTGGACTGCGCATCTTGCTGCACAGCCCCTGACCAGCCACGATAATCGCGCCGACTATGTCATCATCGCCCCGGCGCAGTTTCTTTCTCCTGCCCGGACGCTCGCTTCACACCGCCAATCCCTCGATGGTCTCGCCGCGAAGGTTGTCCTGTTTGATTCAGTTCTCGAGATCTTCGGCAAATCGACGACTCCGGATTCCGCCCTCCGGGAATTCATCCGGTTTACGCTGCAACAATGGCAGCCCCCGAGCTCGAAGTATTTTGTGCTCCTCGGCAATGTGAACACGATTCCATCTCATCGGGAAGCTGAGGATCTCATTCCAGTTGCGATTGCCGGCTACGACAGCCTTTCGGTGGATGGCTGGTTCGTAGAGCCTTCCTCGCCGCAATCGGACGGGGTTCAGGCATCTGCAGTGGTCGGCCGGTTCCCCGGCTGGGACTCGGCGGCGATAGCCACGATGGTCACCAAGCAGATTGCGTACGATGCCGTCGAAGACGGCGAGTGGATGGCAGAGAGTCTGGGACTCGCGGATCATGACACTGCAGCGCCGGGATTGTTCGAACTCGGCCTTCGACAGATGCAGAGCATTCTTGCTCGGGATTGGAACGATACGGTTTGCGTGCACATCGATACCGCATCTCCGCAGCATCTGTCCGCAGACGAGTTCAGGCAGCATTGGAACGAGGGAATATCGATCTTCGTCTACAGTGGCCACGCGAATCCTTACACCCTTTCAGCTGCGAGATATTTCACTCTGCCGAGTGTAGATTCCCTCGACAATGGGGTTCGTCTCCCGGTGTGTTTCTTTGGGGCGTGCAACCTGAGATTCGACGAACAGAATCCTCCCACGATTTCAACGCACCTTCTCGATTGCCAAAGGGGAGGAGCCGTCGCCTGTGTCGTTTCGACCGGGGAGAACTACTACTCACGGATCACGGCGTTTTATACTTCGTTGTTCGAAGCTCTCGCGGGTGATCCCCCAACCACCGCAGGTGAGGCATTCCGCCTCGCAAAGAACGCAAATACCGATCCCATCATTCGACGGATGTCGTTCCTGGGCGATCCAGCCGTCCGTATCAAGAGAAGCGCTTCGGTGGCAGCTCTTTTCCCCCCAAAAGGCCTTCCCAACAAGGACCAGCTTGATCAAAATTATCCGAATCCGTTTAATCCAACAACAAGGATTCGGTATCTAATAGCACGGGATGGTATGGTTAACCTTGCCGTTTATGATATGATTGGGCAGAAGGTTGCAGTGCTTGTGGATGAGAAGCAGGCCGCCGGAAGCCACGAGGCAAATTTCGAGGGTCGAGGGCTCGCATCCGGTGTGTACTTTTGCCAGCTTGCCGTCGGAAACCATCGGTTGGCCCGCGCCATGATCCTTGTGAAGTGAATTGCGTCTTTTCGTGTGACGCGGCTCCGCAACTGAATTTGCGGCGTTCGAGGGAGGGAATTTTCACAACCGGGCTATTTCCCCAGGAAGGGGGTCAACGGGGCATGGGTGGAACAAACGTCACTTGCCCGACGTTGACCAATTGATATGAGACAACTATTAAGTGCAAGTCTGATCCTGCTGGCGGTGATCGCACTCTCCTGCAGCCAGGGGTCCGTTCCGAACGGACCTCCGCCGGCAACACAAACCCCGGTCGGGCACGCTGGTCCGTTGTCCGTTGTCGGGTATGGCGAAACGCTTGACTCATCATACTACAAAGTCTGGTCGGACAACACCTGGGAGGAATATTCCGGCGACACCATGATCAATGGGATCGTATACACGATCATCATGGACAACAGCGGATATGAAAATTTCTACAGTCCGGCCGGATACGCGGGCTTCGGTCAGTACGGCTCGAGCCCCATCCTGTTTGATTCCGTTCTCGCATCGGTCCCCGACACCATGGTCGTAGGAACGACGTACACGGCGCAGACGACGTTTATGTATCAGGGGTCGAGCAATGTTCTCATTGACCAGGAGACGTTGGTAGACTCAGGCACGGTGACGGTGCCTTTCGGGACTTTCACCAATTGCAGGGTGATGTCGTCGGTCGGGGCGATCAACGGCGTGCTCCAGTACGCCACCGTGTATTGGCTGGCACAAGGGCCGTCGGACATCGCGCGCGAGTACAGCACAGCGTACGGGCCATATGACATTCAGATGTCGTATGGCGAAGTAAACGGGATAGAGTGGGGGGTACCTTCGAGCGCACTTGCGCGGAGGGTTCCGGGAGCTGCCGGAGAAGCGCCGAACATGATACTGCGTGCCCCGAACGGATCCCTGAGATCTCCGGGCACTATGCAGTCCATCGCTCCCGGCATAATCAGAGGCATCATGACTTCGAGGATGCTTCGAACCGCTCATCCGCTGATGAACGTTCGCCGTCCATGAGACTCCGGGTCTTCTTGCAATCCACGCCGGAATTGCGTATAATGACAGCGTTTTGGAGGTAGTAAGCAGTCCGGTCTTCTTCCTACTGCCTACTTCCTACTGCTTACTCACATAGACGTACCCAAGATACGGGGCGTAGCGCAGCCCGGCTAGCGCGCTTGGTTCGGGACCAAGAGGTCCCGGGTTCGAATCCCGGCGCCCCGACTTACCATTTTAGATTTTGGAATTTAGATTTCAGATTTAGTCTTTGGAGAGGCCCTTGCACGCCAGAGTTTCCTGTGCTCGTCACGTGAGGACTGGCATGCGAGTGGAAGCGGCGGGGAGCAAGGGTTGCTTCCCGTTTCTCTTCTTCTTCCCTTCGTGTTTGTGATATCGTCTTCCGTTCCTTGGGCACTCCGCCTGTAGTCATTGACTCTCGCCCTTGATGTACGCTGTGTCTTGCCCGACTGAATGATCTCGCAACACAAAGGATGATTCTTCATGCGACTCTTCAGCACCACCTTCTTCCTCATCACCCTTCTTCTGGTGTGCGTGTCCCAACTCCAGAGCCAATGGGTTCGGTCCGGGCCGTACGGGGGACAGCAAAAACACCTGGCGTCGGGCAATGGAATTGTCCTGACCGGATGCGACGACGGGATGTACCGTTCGACGGACGATGGCGCGACGTGGGAATCCGCAAACAACGGCCTGACGGCCAGGTACATCGACGCGCTACTGAGCACAGGGACAGATTTCTACCTCGCGTGTGATGCAAGAATCTATCGCTCGACCGATGGGGGACAGAACTGGCTGGGACTTGGTCCGGTCAACCCCTCTTTTCCCTATGTGATCTCTTTCGCGGCAACGGCGACGAGTCTGTTTGCAGGAACGATGACCAACGGCGTTTATAGGTCGACCGACCGGGGGAGCTCATGGATCAGCGTGAACAGCGGCCTGCCTGCTTCGTTCAGCCTTCAATCACTTGCCGCGATGGGGACGGAACTCTACATCGCCACGTGGTCCGATTCCGTGTGGCGCTCGACGGACGACGGCGCAAGCTGGCAGCCTGCGAGCGGCGGGATCTATAGCTACTCGATCCACTGTCTGACCGTGAGCGGGTCCGTGTTGTTCGGCGCAGGAGATGGGAGTGGAGTTTACCGATCCACCGACCACGGAGCAAGTTGGCAACTTAGCCCTGACCTCGCAGGCATTTCCATAGCCGTGCTGAGCGCGCAGGGTTCAACCGTCCTGGCGGGGGCGGATGTCGGGATTTTCCGCTCGACAGATCTCGGTGCGAACTGGGCTCTGGTAGATTCGACAAGGGGGATCAACGACATCGCGCTTGCCGGTACGCTTGCCTTCGCAGCGGCTGACGAAGGGATTCTCCGATCCACAAACACCGGCGCGGCGTGGTCGGAGTCAAATGAGGGCATCACGGACCTCTACCTCACGCTGTCATCGATTGGAGGGACGATCCTTGCGGGCGGGATCCAGCATGGAGCGGTGAACAGCGGCGTGTTCCGCTCGACTGACGATGGTGCGACCTGGAGGGATGCCTCCCAGGGAATTCGGGACAGCTATGGGAACATGCCCAGCATAACTGCCTTTGCTTCTCTCGGAGGCAATGTCTACTGCAGCGCACAAATGCAGGGGGTATTCCGATCTTCCGACAACGGAGCCTCCTGGAATCCAGCGAGTGCTGGCCTTCTAGACCAATACGGTTATGGCCAAATCAATGCGCTGGCGTCCTCGGGTTCGAATCTCTACGCGGGCGGCCTGCATGGAGTGTTCATTTCCTCGGATCAGGGATCGACCTGGAACCGCTACAACGAAGGGCTTGCAGACACCAATGTGTCGGCGCTCTCGGTCTGCGGCACACATCTTTTCGCCAGCGCGTGGAGCGGTGCCTTCTTGAGAAACGATGGTGATGCCCATTGGACGACGCTCTCGATGCCGTCGTATGGCATGCCTGTCATTGGATCCAGCGGATCGACGATCGTCGCAGGCTATCCTGGAGGCACAATTTACCGCTCTACCGACTACGGCTCATCCTGGATCCCTATCGATGGATCAGACGGATGCACAGTCGTCATTGCCGTTCCTTCACCGTCCGGCGCAGGCCACGTTGCCCTGGGGGGCACGTACAGCGGCGTCTATCGTTCGACGGACGACGGTGTCAGTTTTTCCGACGTGAACGAGGGGTGGGACAGCCCGGAAGTGACGTCCCTTGCTGCAACCAACGACTATCTCTTCGCTGCGACCTCGGGAGAGGGCGTCTGGAAACAGCCACTCAAGTCCGCGACCAGTGTCTCATCGTCGGGAGGCGATATCCCCAAGGGTTTTGCACTGTTTCAGAATTATCCGAATCCGTTCAATCCTAAGACAGTCGTCAGCGGACAGTGGACAGCGGACGGTTGGGTACGGCTGGCGGTGTACGATCTGCTCGGTCGGGAGATTACCGTCCTGGCGAATGGAAGATATCCGGCGGGGAAATACACATTCACGTTTGACGGGACGAACCTCGCCAGTGGAGTGTACCTCTGCCGCCTGGCAGCGGGCGCCCATTCTGCAGTGACGAAAATGATCTTGATCCGATAAGGCCAGTTGTCTGCCGACTGTCAACTGTCGACAGTTGCTCCGAGGTCAATCCACTGTATACTGTCGACTGTCTACTGGCTGCAGTCTGCTGATTTTCCGGCTTGCTTGACATTCCTTGAACTGCTTGGTATTATTGAGCAAAACTCCATGTCCATGGCGCGCAACAGTTGCACCCCGGCACTCGCACTGGCTCTGCTCGTCTTTGCAGCAGCCATGATCGTCTCCTGCAAGCAGGAACCGGCGCCCGTCGAAAAGCGTGTTTGGACGGAGCGCGAGCTTGTTGCCATGCAAGGGATGACCCGCGACGAGATCCGCGCGAAGCTGGGCACTCCGAACGGTTTCTACACCCGCAGCGCCGAAGGCCGATGGCACTATTCCAACGTTCTTGTCGACGACGAAGGGAATGGTCCGCCGAAACGGATGTGGATCGTCATCTACTTCAGCAAGTTCGGAGAGCAACGCGCCACGCTCGTCGAGCTTCATGAGCACGCCGACCAGACGGTCGAGAACTAGCGTTATTCCCACATCGAGACATCCCCAGCCCCTTTTCTGACCACTACGGGCGAGTCGCCCGTCAGATCCAGGATGCTTGACGGCTCCGATGAGAGAGGGCCGGCATCGATAATCAGATCGACCAGGTTCCGGAAATTGTCCGCAATCTCGTGAGGGTCGTTGAGCATTGCGCCGTTGCCGATGCTGACGCTCGTGCTCAGAATCGGATGGCCCAGCGCCTTCACAATCTCGAGCGTGATGCGGCTGTCGGGCACCCGAATGCCGACAGTCTTCCTTCGGGAAACAAGAATCTTCGGCAGCGCCTTCATCTTGGCGGAAGGGAGGAGGAAGGTGTAAGGGCCGGGGACAAGGTGCTTCATGATTTTGAAGGCGGGATTGCTGACGTGCGCGTACTCGCTGATGTGCGTCAGATCGGAACAGACGAAGCTGAACGGTTTCCCCGGCTTCATCTTCTTGACGAGATAGATCCGCTCTATGGCGTTCTTGTTCTCGACGCTGCACCCGATACCGTAAACCGTGTCGGTCGGATAGATGATGATTCCACCGGTGCCGAGGATCTCCACTGCCTTCCGTACGTAGCGGGGCTCCGGATTCGCCGGATGCATTGAGACAATCATGTCCGTCTCCTTGCGCGTTGATCGGTGAAACCATACGAATTCCCCCGCTGAATGGCAATTGAAAGTCAGCCAAATTTGCGGTATCGTCACGGTGCGATGGCCGTTCTTCCCACCATACTGCTGGTTGAAGACAACCATGATCATCTGCGGCTCACCAGGAAAGTCCTGGAGCGCTCCGGGCTCAGGGCCGCGATCTGTGTGGCGAGGGACGGCAAAGAGGCCCTTGCGATGCTGGAGGCGATGAAAGATGGGAGAGTTCCGGATCTGGTCCTTCTCGACCTCAACATGCCGAGGGTGAGCGGAAGGGAAGTCCTGCACGCGATGAAGTCGGATGCCGTGTTGGCCGAGGTCCCGGTAGTGGTGATCAGCAGCTCCAGCCGTGAGGAAGATTCGTCCCTTGCCAGAGCCCTCGGCGCAGCGGGCTTCATTTCCAAGGCCGGAGGGTTCGATCAATTCTCGCATGAACTCGGCGCCCTGAAGCGTTTCCTCCCCGACGAAGAAAAGCGGGACCAGTAATTCTCTATTCCGTCAATTCCCATGGAACATCATCTCCTTGCTATCGTCGGACGGCCCAACGTTGGGAAATCCACGCTCTTCAATCGCATTGTCGGCCATCGCCGGGCGATTGTCAACGATATGCCCGGAGTGACCCGCGACCGTCACTATGCGAGCGCCGAGTGGGCGGGCAAACAGTTCACCCTCGTCGATACCGGCGGGTTCGTGCCGGCGTCGGAGGACGTTTTTGAAGCGGCGATCCGCGAACAGGTGTCGATCGCGATCCGCGAAGCTGACGGCATCCTGTTTGTCGTCGATGCCCAGGATGGCGCCTTGCCTTCCGATCGGGAAATCGCGGAAGTTCTCCGAAAATCGGAGAAACCCGTGTTCCTCATTGTCAACAAGGCAGACAGCGCCAAAGCCGAGGATGCCATCGGCGAATTCTATGCCCTGGGACTCGGCGAGCCGATTCCCGCATCTGCGTTGCTCGGCCGAAAAATCGGGGACCTCCTTGATGCGGTGACCGCGGCGATCGGCAAGTCCACACTCGAGGAGCCGGAAGAGGATCGTCTCAGAATCGCGGTCATCGGAAAGCCGAACGTCGGCAAGTCTTCGTTTGTGAATGCGCTTCTGGGGGAAGACCGGCACATCGTGACGAACATCCCCGGCACGACGCGCGATCCGATTGATGCCACGCTGCGGTTTCACGGCGAAGAGATCATCCTGGTCGATACCGCGGGTCTCAAACGCCGGAGCAAGATCAAGGAGAACGTGGAATTCTACAGCACGCTCCGTACGCTGAAAAGCATCGAGCGCTGCAGTGTGGCGGTTATCCTCCTGGACGCATCACAGGGGCTGGAACACCAGGATCTTCGCATTATCGAAACCACGATGGAGCGGCACCGGCCGGCGGTTATCGCCGTCAACAAATGGGATCTGATCGAAAAAGATTCACGCACTGCCGCACTCTTTGAAAAAGCGTTGAAGGAACGATTGCGCGTGTATGATTTCCTGCCCGTCGTGTTTATCTCCGCGTTGGACCACCAGAGGGTGTTCAAGGTTCTGGATCTTGCGAAGGCTGCCGATGCGGAACAACGGAGGCGGATCTCCACGAGCGAGTTGAACGCGACACTCGGAGAGGAGATACGACAACGCCCGCCCAGTAGTCGAAACGGTAAAGAAATCAAGGTCAACTACATCACTCAAGTGAAGACTGTGCCGCCGGTGTTTGCATTTTTCTGCAACAATCCCGCACTCATCGACGAAGGTTACCGTCGGTTCCTTGAAAACAGGCTGCGGGAGCACTATGCCTTCCCGGGTGTCCCGATCGTTCTTTCCTTCAAGCGCAAATCCAAGAGAGAAGCCCGCTCATGAGTCCACGCCGACCCTCTTCCCCTGCCGCGACGTCGACGAAGCACAACTTTTACCTGATTGACCATCCGCTGATCAAGCGCGATCTGAGCATATTGCGTGAACGTCGAACCGACAACCACCAATTCAGAACGACGCTCCGCCGGATCGCGACGGTGATGGCGTTCGAAGTGACACGGGATCTCAAGCTGCGGCGCACGAAGGTCCAAACGCCCCTTGAATCGACGACGGGCTTTGTCTTGTCGGATGATATTGTGATCGTGCCGGTCCTCCGTGCAGGGCTGGGCCTCGTGGATGGGTTTCTGGATTTCCTGCCTGAAGCGAGGGTTGGACACGTCGGTTTGTACCGGAACGAGGAAACACTTGAGCCCGTGGACTATTATTCAAAGTTTCCCCGCTCGCTCTCGCGGAGCATCGTTCTTCTCCTCGACCCGATGCTCGCCACGGGAGGAAGTGGAAGCGCCGCGATTGCTTTTCTGAAGGCGAAGGGTGCGAAGGAAATACGGTTCGTCACACTCCTGGCGGCTCCTGAAGGGATCCGGCGTATTCAAAACGACCATCCTGATGTCAAGATGTTTTCGACGGTGGTGGACAGGAAACTGAACAAACACGGCTACATACTGCCGGGCCTGGGTGATGCGGGAGACAGAATATTCGGCACAGAGTAAAGATCAATGGACACTGGTCAATCGACCACAGGGAGGGAGAACGCAAGTATGAAGCAGAAAAGCGCGAAGACTCTGCAATCGCCTACGGCCGCCGACCGGAAAAGAGCCGTCGCCATTCTCGACGGCTTGCGGAAGGCATTTCCTGAGGCAAAGACGGCGCTGGAATACCGCTCTCCATTTGAGCTCCTCGTGGCCACTATTCTTTCCGCACAGTGCACGGACGTGCGGGTGAACATCGTCACGAAGGATCTCTTCAAGAAATACACCTCGGTTGAATCGTTCGCCTCCGCTGATCAGGCTGTTCTTGAAAAGGATATTCACTCTACAGGTTTTTTCCGGATGAAGGCGAAGAACATCATCGGGTGCAGCAAAGCGCTCGTCGAGAGATTTGGCGGTCAGGTGCCTTCGACGATGGAAGACCTGGTGACCCTCCCCGGGGTCGGGAGGAAAACGGCAAACGTCCTTCTTTCAGAGTCGTTCGGAAAGAATGAAGGGGTGGTCGTCGACACGCACGTGCAGCGGCTCTCGCAGAGGATGGGGCTGACCTCAAATGAAGACCCTGGTGCCATCGAGGAGGATTTGATGGCGTTGTTCCCCCGGGAACGTTGGGGTGAGGTGGGGATGGCGTTCATCCTGCACGGGAGAAAGACGTGCGCGGCAAAGAAGCCGCAGTGTGAAATCTGCGAAGTAGCGAAGCTCTGTCCATCCGCATTTTCGTTCGAAAAATCAGCACACTCGAAGCCGAAGAAGCAGCAGAAGAGGTCGACTCCCAAGAAGAGACGGTAGCGATCGATGTTGTACAAATCCTCAACATGCTGCGTCGTTGCCAACCTTGGGAATTGTCCTGCGGCTGATTCGCATCTTCGACAATCAGAGAATATTCTCTCTGTGAATAGCTGTTAATTCCCTCTATCGTTCTTCCCGCCACGTGGCACGCCCTTTGGGTGCGGCGATGCAAGATTCATCTCATTTTTTCCTCTCTCCACATAGCCGAGAATGCACCCATGCTCACCCTTGAGCTGAGGGATCTCGATGAGGTTCTCACCGCACTGGCCAATCGTGGTTATCAGATCGTAGGACCGACGATACGAGATAAGGCCATTGTCATAGATCAGATTTCCTCAGTGAAGGATCTTCCCGGTGGATGGACCGATCTTCACGATCCCGGTTCGTATTCGTTGAAAAAGCGGAAGGACGCGGCGGTTTTCGGTTACGTCGTCGGGCCTTTCTCCCTGAAGAGCTTTCTCTCCCCCCCGCGCACGCGGGTGATCGCGATTCGAAAGAACGGGAAAGGCTTCGAGAGAGAGCCTGCAGCTCCCCAGGGGGAGATGAAGCCCCTGGCGTTCGTAGGCGCCCGTGCCTGTGATCTGTACGCACTCGCCCTTGATGATCGTATTTTCCTGGAGGGGCCATTTCCGGAGCCTTTCTACCAGCGAGTTCGATCATCGATGTTTATTCTCGCGGTCGACTGCGCTCAGCCGGGCGGAACATGCTTCTGCACCTCATTCGGCTACGGGCCGAAGGCACAGAAGGGATTCGACATCGCAGTGACGGAACTCTGTGAGGATGGGCATCATGTGTTTCTTGCCCGGGCGGGATCCGAGCGCGGGGAAGAAGTGCTCGCTTCGCTGAAGGTCTCCGAATCCTCGCCCTCGGAGATCGCGGCGGCAGAACAACAGGCGCGTGAGGCCGCTTCCAGCGTTCCGCGTCACGTCGATGTTGCGAAGGCGGCAGCAGTGCTTCCCGATCTCTTCGATGCTCCTGCCTGGGACGACATCGCCAAGCGCTGTCTTGCCTGTGCGAACTGCACGATGGTTTGTCCGACGTGTTTTTGCTCCACTGTTGAAGAGACGACGAATCTCACCGGAACGAGTGCAGAGCGGTGGCGACGATGGGATTCCTGTTTTACGATGGACTTCACAAAGGTTGCCGGAGGCAACGTCCGTCCTTCGACGAAGGCGCGGTTCCGGCAGCGGGTCATGCACAAATTCTCGTACTGGCTCGACCAATTCGGTTCAGCGGGATGCTGCGGATGCGGCAGGTGTATCACCTGGTGCCCCGCAGGCATCGATGTGACGGCCTATCTGGAGGCTCTCTGTGCCGGACAGGGTAACGGAACACGTTAACCCAAGGAAAGGGCTATGCCATGAACATCGAAAATCTCTCTGAGATTCTTCGCCAGCATCCGTTTCTCGCGGATCTGCCGGAAGACCACATGGCGATTATCACGGGTTGTGCCTTGAACGCGCATTTCACTGAAGGATCGATGCTGATCCGGGAAGGTGAAATTGCGGACAAGTTTTTCCTGCTGCGGAGCGGACGCGTAACGCTCGAGATGGATATGCCGCCCCGCGGTTCCCTTCGCATTCAGACCGTCGGTCCCGGCGAAGTCCTCGGCTGGTCGTGGCTTATCTCGCCATACCGTTGGCATTTTAGCGCACGTGCGGTGGCCGATGTCCGAGCGATCGCTCTCGATGCCGAGTGCCTCAGGACCAAATGCCAGAAGGACCATGACTTCGGCTACGTCATTCTCGATCGCTTTGTTCGCCTGATGGAAGACCGGCTCCAGGCGACGCGTCTCCAGTTGCTTGACCTTGCTTTGCTTTCTCCGGAGGTTGCCCGATGATGCCAGCGGTGGAAACACCTGCAAAGAACAATTCTGCTCCGATGATGTTGTACCCTTCGGAGATTCGAAGGACGCTCTGGGAAACGGAGGACACGTTCACGCTGGTCCTCGATGTCGATCATCGTCCGGAGCGCTACGCGTTCAGGCCCGGACAATTCAACATGGTGTACGTCTTCGGGGTCGGCGAAGCCGCGATTTCCATCAGCTCGGATCCGGGAAAGCCCGCCCAGATCGCCCACACGATCCACCGCGTCGGCACCGTCACCAGCGCGCTCGCCCAGATGCGCAAGGGGGATATCGTCGGGATCCGCGGGCCGTTCGGCACAAGCTGGCCGATCGAGGAGGCGAAGGGCAAGGACGTGTGTATCGTGGCCGGGGGGATCGGTCTCGCTCCGCTCCGGCCTGTGATGTACGAACTGCTCCGCCGGCGCTCCGACTTCGGCAGGATCATGCTCTTGTACGGCGCGCGCAGTCCGATCGACCTCCTCTTTCGTGTCGAGCTCGAACAGTGGGGGAGACAGAGCCACGTGGAGGTTATCGTGACGGTGGACAGAGGGGACTCATCGTGGAAGGGATATATCGGCGTGGTCACTCACCTGTTCTCCTACCTCAAACTCGATGCCCGGGAAACGTTGGCCTTCGTCTGCGGTCCCGAGGTGATGATGAAGTACACGCTCGACGAGCTGGAACGGCGCGGCATTCCCCCCGAACAGGTGTTCGTCTCGTTGGAGCGAAACATGAAATGTGCCGTGGGCTTGTGCGGACATTGCCAGCTGGGACCGGTCTTCGTGTGCAAGGACGGCCCCGTCTTCCGCCTGCCTGTGGTGCGCGGCTTACTCGACAAGAAGGAAATGTGACCATGACGACCAGGAAGCCCCGAATCGCCGTGTTCAAATTCGCCTCGTGCGATGGTTGCCAGCTGTCGCTGATCGACGCAGAAGATGAGCTCCTCGCCGTGGCTGGTGCGGTGGAAATCGCCCATTTCCCGGAAGTAACGCGCCATTCGGTCCGCGGCCCGTATGACATCGGTCTGGTGGAAGGAAGCATCACGACCCCTTCCGACGTCGAGCGGATCCGCGACGTCCGCAAGCAATGCCGCGCCCTCATCACCCTGGGAGCGTGTGCAACCGCCGGAGGGATCCAGGCGCTGAGGAACTGGAAGGATGTAAAGGACTTCGCAAGATTGATCTATGCTTCCCCTGGAGTGATCTCAACGCTCGACCGCTCGATGCCGGTTGGTTCCTATGTGCACGTGGATTTCGAACTCCGGGGATGTCCGATCAACAAGTATCAGTTGATCGAAGTGCTGGGCGCCTTCCTCAACAAGCGAAAGCCGAACATCCCGACCCACAGTGTCTGCATCGACTGCAAGCTTCGCGGCAATGTCTGTGTGATGACGGCGCAGGGCGTCCCCTGCCTCGGACCGGTCACCCAGGCCGGCTGCGGCGCCCTCTGTCCTGCAACTCATCGCGGCTGCTATGGCTGCTTCGGGCCGATGGAGAATCCCAACACCTCGTCCCTGGCAAACCAATTCTCTGAGCTTGGGTGCAGCCGCAATGACATCATGCGCTCGTTCCGCGGTTTCAACGCCTATGCAGAAGCATTCAGAAAAGAGAGCGACCTCCATGAAGACGAAGGCCATTAAAGTCGACGAGCTTGCCCGGGTTGAAGGGGAAGGGGGAATTCTTGTGAAGATCGCCGACGGATCGGTCACCGATGTTCGGGTCAGGATTCCCGAACCCCCGCGGTTCTTCGAAGCATTCCTCCGCGGACGGGACTATACGGAAGCACCCGATATCACGGCACGGATCTGCGGCATATGTCCTGTCGCCTATCAGTTGACATCCGTTCGGGCGATGGAAGAAGCGTTCCAGGTCTCCATACCCGATCATATCCGCCGGCTGCGAAGGCTGCTCTATTGCGGAGAGTATATCGAGAGCCATGTGCTGCACGCGGCGCTGCTGCATGCGCCGGACTACCTCGGGTTCGATGACGCGCTCGTGCTGGCGCGCGAGCACCCCGCTCTCGTCAAGAACGCGCTCGCAATGAAAAAAGCAGGGAACGACCTTGTCATCGCTGTGGGCGGCCGTGAGATCCACCCGATGAATGTGAAGGTCGGCGGGTTCTACCGCGCACCGCGGAAGGTGGAGCTCGAGAGATTGCGCGACCGGCTGGCCTGGGGACGGGACACCGTCGTCGACTTTGCGCATGCCGTCGCGCGATTCCCGATTCCCGATTTCAATGTCACCTACGAATTCGTGTCGCTGTTTTCACCCGACGAGTACCCGCTGTGCGAGGG
>DATJPR010000057.1:0-4411 GCA_035506295.1 Bacteroidota bacterium
GCAAAGCCGAGGATCATCGCCACCGAAGTGCCCGTGGTAACTTGGGCGGCTGTGGCCTTGGCTTCCGCACTCGAGTCGGCAGCGGCCTTATTGTTGATGGCGATGACCTGATCGACGGCACCCATCGCGGCATCGAAGTTCGTCGCTTCCACCTGGTTGTTGTACCTGTAAGCCGCGTTGTAGGCGGTCTCGGCAGCAGAGGGCGACAGATCCGGCGCGGCCGCAGGCTTTGACCCTTTGACAACTGGAGCTGTCCTGGAAGCTTCTGCAGCGGTAACCGCTTTGTCGTATTCTCCGGACAGACGCACGAGCTCCAGGTGATCCTTCCACCAGGCATCGTAAGCGGCCGCGAACTTCTTCCAGGCGGCGTCCTCTTCCGTTCCACGGGGAATTGGCTCGTAGACCTTCCGCGCATCATCGATCTGCTTCTTGGCGGGATCGAAGGAGTCGTACGCCGCTTTCCGATCCGCGGCAGACGTGTTCGTGATGAGGAGGTTGTTCTCCTGCGCGTCGATCTGATTCATTCCGTTGCTGATCTCATAGAGACTGGCTACCCCGGGACGGGCGTCGTCGGCGATGCTCGATGTTGCATTGCCGAGCCTCCGCGATCCAAGAAGCCCAAAGGCTCCCACGAGGCCTACGATCAGCGCGATGGTGATGAAGCCCCCCACGAGCTTCACCCCGATCTTCAAGTTCTTCATACCATAACTCCTTTCCGTTCATGCCCTGCTCAGGGCAGACTCTTCTTGGGCAACCTCGAGGCTGCCTCATACTTGGTTCATCTCGGTGGCATCGGTGCGCCTGACGGCGGCGTCTTGGACCACCAGAACCTTTGCAATGTTTTATGCAAGAGCAATGCCAATCATGCGGAAATAAAAATAACTCATTATTGCAAAAGGAATTATGAAATGGTCGATATCCGCCTCCAAGGCACCCCGCCTCGAAGGGCTTGCAGGCGGATATTTCGCTAACCATTTGCAGAGTAACTAATTAAGTTCCAGGTCGAAAAAATGCCTGGGGGAAATTTCTCCCTGCGGTTCGAACTCAGAACCTCTATGCATTGCCTCGACGTCTCGCCCTTAATACCATAGCTGTGCGATGACAACAGCCGCGCGCGAAGGCGTGAGGCCCGAGAGGCTCCGCGGTATAGAGCTCCTTCAATCACCTCTCTGGAACAAAGGAACGGCTTTCACTGACGGCGAGCGGACGCGGCTGGGGCTTCACGGCTTGTTGCCGCCGCAAGTCGAGACCCTCGGCGAACAAGCCGACCGTGCCTACAAGGCCTATCTTGCCAAGACTTCGGACATCGAACGGCACATATACCTGCGCGCACTGCAGGACACCAACGAGGTACTCTTCTACGGACTGCTCCTCTCACACGTGGAAGAAATGCTCCCGATCGTGTACACACCCGTGGTGGCCGAGGCGTGCCGGCAATTCAGCCAGATCTACCGCAGGCCTCGCGGTCTCTTCGTGGCGTTCCCGCAGAGAAACGCAATTCGCGAGCTGCTGCGCAACCGTCCAACCCCCGAAGTCGATGTCATCGTGGTGACAGACGGCGAACGGGTCCTCGGCATCGGCGACCAGGGAGTCGGAGGCCTCGGGATCCCGATCGGAAAGCTGTCGCTCTACACGATCATTGGCGGCATTCAACCGGCACGGACCCTTCCGGTCGTGCTCGACGTGGGGACCAACAACGAGGAGCGGCTGCAAGACCCGCTCTACCTCGGCTGGCGGCACGAACGCGTCAGGGGCTCCGAGTACATCTCATTCTCCGACCAGTTCGTCGAGGCAGTCAAGCGGGAGTTGCCAAGCGTCCTCCTTCAATGGGAGGACTTCGCCACACCGAACGCGAGGCCGCTCCTGTCGCGCTATAGAGACGAGCTCCTGACCTTCAACGACGACATCCAGGGCACGGCTGCCGTCGCGCTCGGCGCGCTTCTTGCCGCGATACATGTCGTCGGGAAGAGCCTCAAGCAGCAGACGATCGTCATCCTTGGTGCCGGCTCGGCATCGATCGGCGTTGCCGACTATCTTCGAGCCGCGATGGCCGCAGAAGGTCTTTCCGACGAGGAGGCCCGGCGCCGTTTCTACCTCGTCGACGTGAAGGGTCTTCTTCACACGGGTCGTGCTGACCTGACCTCCGAGCAGCGTGTCTATGCTCGGGACCCCACCGAGGTATCAAGCTGGCCTCGCACGGCGAAGGGCGAGATAGGACTGGCCGACGTCATCTCCAGTGTCTCCGCGTCCATCCTCATCGGCCTTTCCACCGTCGGAGGTGCCTTCACGGAGCCAATCGTCCGAGAGATGGCCAGGAAGACCATGCGCCCGGTCATATTTCCGCTCTCGAACCCTACGGCGCGCTCCGAAGCAAACCCCGACGACCTGCTCCGCTGGACGAACGGGCAGGCGCTTGTGGCAACCGGTTCCCCCTATCCTGCGACCATCTTCGATGGCCGGAGCATTCCCGTCTCTCAGTGCAACAACGTATATGTTTTTCCTGCCGTCGGCCTTGGCGCTCTCGCATCGCGGGCCGACCGGGTGACGGACGGGATGCTGATCGCCGCGGCCCGTGAGCTGGCTGCGCACTCGCCGGCCCTGAAGGACCCGGGTGCTTCACTTCTGCCCGGGCTGGCGGACCTCCGTGACGTCGCATTCGAGATTGCTCAAGCAGTCGGCGCCGCAGCTCAGCGAGAGGGGCATGCCGCTGTGACTTCCATCGAGGAGTTGCGGGCAGCAATCCGTTTGTTCCGGTGGACGCCCTGTTACAGATAGGCCCAGTCATGCACGTCGGTCTGTCTCTGAAGCGGGTTACCAGGTGTTGGAGAAATGGGTGAATCCCCCGGCGAACCCTTTTGAATTGCTGTCTTTGATCGTGGCTCCCGCCATGCTGACGAATGCCTCGTCGCTATTTGCTCTCAGCACGAGTAACCGCTTCGCGCGTGCCGCGGATCGGGCGAGAGAGTTGTCTCGACAACTTGAAGAAATGCGCGATTTCTCGTCGGCACAGGAAATCCGGCGCCTCGGGGAACTCGCCGCGACCGAGAAACGCATGCAACTGCTCGTGGCCGCCTTGCGCAGCGTTTACGTTGCATTGGGCAGCTTTGCCTCGGCGACTCTTGTGTCGCTCCTCGGCGTGGTCATGGTGCCCATCGGCGTGGAAGTCCCCATTCGTGTTATGGAGGTGATTGGCGTCATCGTCGGGCTACTGGCGCTGAGTGCTCTTGTTCACGCGTCGGTCCTTCTCATACGTGAGACGCTGCTTGTCGTCACGGTGCTGCAGGAACGGGCGAAGAACATCATGGCGCGGTCAGTCGCAGAGACCGACACGGCTCCCGGAACCTCGCACAAAGTGTCTCGTACGGGATCCTCATGACCTGGGTCAGCGGTTGTTTTGGATTTGCCAGGTGATTGGGGGAGCTGACAAAAAGATCTTCGCCATCTCAGGATCGAATTGCGATCCCGCGAGGCGCGAGATCTCTTCAGCGGCCGCCGACATCGGAAGCGCGGCTCGGTAGGGACGATCAGAGGTCATCGCGTCCAGCGTATCCATAATCGCGAAGATACGGGCATGTAGCGGGATCTGTAGACCCGCCAAACCGGAAGGATACCCGGCTCCGTCGTACCTTTCGTGATGAGAAAGCACAACATCCGTGGAGTGCGTAAGAAAGTCGATGCTGCGCACCATTGCATGGCCCATGACAGGATGCTTTTCCATTGCGCGGCGTTCTTCGGGAGTCAGGGGACCTGGTTTCATGAGGATTTGTTCGGGGACGCCGATCTTGCCCACGTCGTGGAGATAGGCACCCCATTTCAGATTTGTCAGCTCGAACTCAGAAAGGTCGAGCAGCCTTCCCATCTGCACGCTGTTCTGAGACACCCGGACGCAGTGGGCTTCCGTCTCATTGTCCTTGAGCTTGAGGGCCTGTCCCAGTGCGAGCACAGTCATATCGCGAATCTCGTCGAATCGCCGGATGGTGCGCGAAAGCTCGTCGGTCTTGAACTCGACGAGATTGCGCAATGCTTGTGCATACTCCTTCAGGCGAGCGCGGGCGTTCCATTCCTCCAACGCCTTGTCGAGTCGCTGCAGGAAATGCCCGATCGTGAAGGGTTTTGTGATGAAGTCAACGGCCCCGCGTCGCATTGCCTCGATAGATGTCTGAAGATCGCAATTGCCAGTCAGCACAATGACGAGCGGGGAATCGGCGGAGTGTTCGTCGACCACGGAGAGCCCTGAGCCGTCAGGAAGATTGATGTCGATGAAAAGCAGATCATAGCGGGTTCTTGCTAACAAGCTGCGGGCTTCGGCGAGGGATGACGCTTCGTCTGAGGTGTACTTCCTGATTCGCAGCATTGCCCTGACAAGCTCTCGGATCTGCTTCTGGTCTTCCAGGACTAGTATTCGAGGTTG
>DATJPR010000058.1:0-2900 GCA_035506295.1 Bacteroidota bacterium
GTGTAGACCGTGCTGACCGCCGGAATCGTCAATGCATGCGACACTGAATCTCCATCACTCCATTTGTTCCACGTGAGCCGCATTCCCGGCATCAGTGTCTGCGTTTGCGGCGCGCTCAACCGATGCACCGATCCGCTGGGCCAAACGAACCACTTCGTGCCGGTGTACGTTGAGTCGTCGACCACATACGAGCACCCGCTCGGGCTCGTCTGCACCGTGATTTTCACTTCACCGGGAGGCGGAGGACCCACGATAAACGTCGGAAGCGTTCCCCAGGCGCCACCTTCGGTCAATATCAGCTTGCCGTTCTGCAGAATCCGGGCTCCCGCGACGTGAAAGTAGTCACCGGAGTCGAGTGGCGGAACAGCGAACCAAAACGTGTCTTTTGTTCCGACGGCCATGACGCGAGTTGCAGAGGAATCCCGGAAGTCGAAGCCCGCTTGTTTGTCGTGATCGAGCGTGATCAGGCACTGTGCCGATTGCTGGGCGCTGCCCGGTTCGTTCGGATTGGTGATCTCTATCGCGACCTTGACCGGCGTCCCGAGCGGGACAACACCGCTCACGGGTTCATTCCTGTTCTCATCGTAGACTTTGATGTCGGATGTGTACGGCGCGTTTCTGTTGAACGAGATCTCGGTCTCTCCAGCCCCGGTAACAGCTATTCCCCCGAGCGAGCCCCAGTATTCGTTGCCGTAGACCTTCGACGAGTCGGAGCTTTTGCAACGTATGGCGATGGAGTATCCCGTATCCAGCGCGATCCGCGAAAACAGAGTTCTTCCCATCGCATCCGCGTCAAGCGCCTGGATGAACCTCGCATTCGCATCATAGAGCGAGACATTCACACCGCTACCCGCATCTCCGTAGCCGGGGATATTGTTTACCACTACACCGACGGATCCCAATTGTCTCGGAATTGCGGTAGACAGCCATTGACCATAAATGTCATAGTCCGTCGAATTGCGATAGTCCTGCCAAGCCAGGAAAGGCTCCCCGCAACTGTTGGACGCGACATAGAATCCGGACTGGATAGCAGCATCACTTCCCACACGCGCGCCGTTGGGAGGCAGAAGTTCCGACCCCATGCTGTCAAGCAGCTGCGCGGCCGCATGCCCCTTATTCCAGACCACCCAC
This sequence comes from Bacteroidota bacterium, assembly GCA_035506295.1. Classification (GTDB taxonomy): domain Bacteria; phylum Bacteroidota; class Ignavibacteria; order UBA10030; family UBA6906; genus DATJPR01. Next base: position 1,132 of record DATJPR010000058.1, read on the forward strand.
GTGCGTCCCTTTGAGTCACCAGTCACTCCACAGATCGAAACGAGCGAATCATTTCCAGGGCTAATCTGCCCGTTGTAGACCGATACGCCGCCTGGAGTCCAAGGGAGTGCCCCATCGTCTCTAACTCGAGCCGCAAACAACTCTGGAAACGTTCCATGACGATAATCTCGCCAGGCCACTACTGCCCCACCATTCAATTTGCCTGAAAACCAAGGCCTGTTTCTGCCTCCCGGTACATCACAGATGACCATGCCATTGGCGCCCCATCGTTGAACACCTGACTCATCGATATGCTGCCCGTAGAGATTCCAGTTGTCACCGATATTGGTGCCGTCGTAGGAAGCGGCTGTCCAAGCAACGTATGCTCCACCAGTTCCATCGGGAGCCAGAGAATAGTCCCATGCGGTTGTGTTTCCTCCATTACCGAGAGGAAAAGCCTTCCACAAGGTATTTCCGGACGAATCTATGCAAGCCGCTCCTGCTTGTATGAAGGGATATCGTGTCACATCGCGGGCCCCGTAGGGATACATCCAGCTTACCAATGCACCGCCGCGACCGTCGGGCACTATCCTGCCATCACTTGTGGAGTAGGGGTAATGACCAAACGTCACCGTGAGTCGGCTCCACACGAGATGCCCGGACATGTCGATACGACCAAGGATGATATCGTCGTATGAATTCGAAGACATCCACCAATACTCATAGAGAAGAAATATCGCGCCGCCTTTCCCATCAGTAACGAGACCAAGAGGCCTTTTGTAATTGAAATTCCAGCTCGATGGGTTGTAGGTGCTGAACACAATTTGAAGAACGGACCCATGGCTTCCCCAGACGGGTGTGCCGTTTTCGTCTAGTTTCTGAGCTGAGTAATCGTGTGTGTATTCCTCGTAAGGGTACGCTGGCGGTTGCGCATTCGTGGCCGCAAGGGCATCATTCTGCCACTCGATGATCGCTCCCCCATTTCCGTCAACGATTACTCTTGGCCCCAGTTGGATCATCGTGTCAAGGCTGACGCGTACTCCTCCATCCTGCCAAAGAGGTGCACCTGACTCGCTGATGTGTTGAGCATATATCTTGGGCCTCCCCTCTCGATAGTCCTCCCATGCAACAATGAACCCTCCATGATCGTCGCTCGCAACGGATGGCGACACCTGGTCTCCCGATTGAACACAAATCGGGAGGTCTGACCCTCCAGTCACATCAGAGAGCTGCTGCATCTTCTTCTGACCGAAAGAAGAGAGGCACGCGAACGTGAGGAGAATGACGATCGAAGAGCCGGTTCTCATGATGTTACCTATGAGGGAACTTGGAAGATGTCAAAGATCACGCGCATACAGAGCATTACCGAATGAGCAGGACCTTTCGCGTCTCGATGAAGTCCCCCGCTTGCATACGATAGAAGTACATCCCGCTCGCGAGGTTTGTCGCGTCGAAGCGGACTTCGTGGTAGCCCGCACTCACCTCCTCTTCCACCAACCGGGCGACAAGTGCCCCCAGGATATTGTACACCATGATCCGCACCGCCGACTTCGTAGGGACACCGAAGCGGATGGTCGTCGTCGGGTTGAACGGATTAGGATAGTTCCCGTTCAGCACAAAGGTCGACGGTATCCCGAGCTTCAAATCAGAAATTCCTGTCGCTGGCTCGAACGCCGCCGTCTCCGTGATCACGCTGTCCATCACGACGGATGCTGTCGTGTCTGTTCCGCTGTACGAGCCCTTCCCTACTCCTATCCACTGGCTTAGCCTCCACCCTGCGTTCGGCCGCG
>DATJPR010000059.1:0-3780 GCA_035506295.1 Bacteroidota bacterium
TCAGAAGTGGGAGCTCGGTGCGTACGGAACGTTCGTGAGCTACAATCTGACTTCGGATAGCGCAACAGGTCTGGGCAAGTGGACAGACGATCAGATCAAGTCGGTACTCACGAAAGGGATCCGACGTGATGGATCGAGGATGCTTCCGTTCCCGATGCCCTGGACAACTTTGGCAACGCTCTCCTCGTCAGATCTTGATGCAATGGTCGCGTATCTGAGGACGATCCCTCCGGTGCAGAACAAAATCCCCGATCCGAAGCCGCTCGGGTTCTTCTCCTACCTCTCTGAGAAGTTCAGGATGCTCATCTTGAAGAAGGAGTTGGTCGTCCATGTTTACGGAGGGAACGCAGGTTCTACGGGAAGTGAGGTGAAGCCATGAAGCGATTACTTAAGTGGACGGGAATAATCCTCGGATGTCTGATTGTTTTTGGATTCCTTTTCTTCCTGTACTTCATTCCGCCATTCACGTTGGCTCCACCCTCCGCGTTCATCGAGCCGGAGCAGAAGGCGGGTCCGAATCTCGCTAAGATTGCGGACCCTGCAGAGCGGCTCATCGCCCGGAGGGGGGAGTATCTTGTGAAGACGGTTGGTTGTTCGGGCTGTCATGTTGCTGCTGGACCCAACGGAGCCCCGCAGTTCGATCGGTATGAGGCAGGTGGGGCGAAGATCACTGTGAAGGGTGAGGGTGCGGCATACTCCTTCAATCTCACTCCCGACAAGGAAACGGGAATTGGGAACATCTCCAAAGAGGAGATCGTCCATATCTTGAAGACGGGGCAACTCCCCGACGGCAGGATCTTGAACGACGAACAGATGCCATGGACAGTCTACTCGCATTTCAGCGAGGAGGATCTGTACGCCATCGCGACGTATCTCAAATCGCTGGATCCGATTCCAGGAAGGATCCCGCAGCCCGATCCAAACGCGACTATTGCCATGCCCGGGGCGCTGAGATCAATTTCAGTTCTCGATCACTCGAGGCATTGATTTTCTCGGAGTCGCTGGTTATCATGTAGCGTTTCCCGCCGGAATCCTCCCGCATGCATTCGAAAACAGTGCAGCGGGAGGATTTCATGCTTTCACGCGTCCTGAGTGCCACCACCTACGGTGTCAACGCCTATCTCATCGATGTCGAATCGAACATCGAGTCCAACGTTCCCTCCTTTGCAGTCGTCGGTCTTCCCGACAATGCCATCCGTGAAAGTCGCGAGCGGGTCTGCGCTGCGATTCGGAACAGCGGCTGGAAATTTCCGTACCGGAAGATCACCATCAACCTCGCCCCTGCCGACATCCGGAAAGAGGGGTGCGGGTTCGATCTCCCAATCGCAGTTGCGGTTCTGACGTGCAGCGCGCAAATCCTCTCTCCTCATCTCGAAGAATTCGCCCTCATCGGTGAACTCGCCCTCGATGGTACCCTGCGTCCCGTCCGGGGAGTCTTGCCGATTGCACTTGAAGTGCGGCGCAGAAAACTCCGCGGACTCATCGTTCCGAAGGAGAACGGGAGGGAAGCTGCGATGGTCGAAGGGATCGAAGTCTATCCGTTGCACACCCTTCAGGAAACTGTAGATTTTCTGACCGACTCGACAACCGGTCTCAAACCTCTCACCGTCGATATCACGGATCTCTTTGTAAGACAACAGCGATTTATTCACGACTTCGCCGATGTGAAGGGGCAGGAGAACGTGAAGCGCGCACTTGAAGTTGCGGCGGCCGGAGGGCACAACATCATCATGATTGGGCCTCCCGGCTCCGGGAAGACCATGCTCGCGAAGCGACTCCCTTCGATCCTGCCGCAGATGTCGTTCGAAGAGGCGCTTGAGACCACCAAGATCCATTCGGTGGCTGGATACCTGGCGCCCGACTCGGCCCTTGTTGCCACACGGCCGTACCGCTCGCCGCATCACACGATCTCCGACGCCGCGCTCGTTGGTGGTGGGACAACGCCGCGTCCGGGTGAAATCTCATTGGCGCATCACGGTGTTTTGTTCCTTGATGAACTTCCCGAGTTCGCCCGGAACGTGTTGGAAGTCTTGCGACAGCCACTGGAGGACGGGCACGTCACAATTAGTCGATCGAAGCTGTCGGTGGACTTCCCCGCGAATTTCATGCTCGTGTGTGCGATGAACCCGTGTCCGTGCGGGCACTACACCGACCCCGGCAAGCAATGCACGTGCAACGAGATGATGATCCAGAAGTACCTGGCCAAGGTGTCCGGGCCTTTGCTCGACCGCATCGATCTACATGTTGAAGTTCCGGCCGTTCGGTACCGGGAATTATCGAGCAAAGAGTTGGGTGAGAGATCGGATGCTGTGCGGGAGCGGGTGTTGAAGGCGCGGGAAATTCAGCGTGCACGGTTCTCGAACAGGAAGGGGATCTACGCGAACGCGGATATGCAGTCGAAGGAGATTAGGGAGTTCTGCCGGGTGAACGATGCGGGGGAAGAGCTGTTGAAGATGGCGATCACGAAGCTCGGCCTTTCGGCGCGCGCCTACGACCGGATCCTCAAAGTGGCAAGAAGCATCGCCGATCTCGCAGCGGCGGAGCAGATCCATCCGGAGCATGTGAGTGAGGCGATACAGTACAGGACGCTGGATAGAAGTTTGTATCCAATATCAACATGAATTGTGGGTCAGGTCGCCAGACCAGACGAGCGTAGCTGTTCAGTCAGTTAGACGTCATTTCAAACATCAGATTGCTTCGTCGTTCGCCTGCGGCGAACTCCTCGCAATGACAGGGTCGAGTCGCCTGACTCGACGAACACTGCCAATGGAGACGGTTCTGGCGAACCGTCCTACAAATCGAATGTGTAGGTCGGGTCGCTGACCCGACCACTTCACAATTGACAACTGGCAGTTCGGCCAATCAATCTGTCCTCTTTGTGGCAGAAAGTCCTACGGCGTGCACTTGTGGCTCGAGTCGCCTGACTCGACGAATACTGCCAATGCAGACGGTTCTGGCGAACCGCCCCACAAACTACTTCCAGGTGTAGCCCGATTTCTTCAATTTCTCCCGCGCCTCCGCAGATCCCAACTGCGCTGCCCGGACGAAACTTCCGAGAGCCGGCTCCATATCTTTTCGCTCAAGATAAATGATTCCCATGTTATAGTACGCGTTAGCGTAGTTGGGCGAAATGGTCGTGGCCTTTCTGAAGCAGTCGAGCGCATTGTCTTTGTCGCCGATCTGGTAGTCGACACAGCCGAGATTGTAGTACACGTCCGCGTTGCGTCCGTCGACCGCCAGCGCATGCTGGTACATCCCGATGGCCTCCGGCCCATTGCCTTCATTGGCCTGTATGTTCCCGAGGTTGATGTACGCATCCACAAGGTTCTGGTCGGCGGCGATCGCCTGACGATAGTAGATCTTCGCTGAATCGTTCACCCCTTTGGCTTGAAACGCCACACCTGCATTGTAGTAGGGATCTGCAAATTCCGGCTGCAACCGGATTGCCGTTCGATACATCTCGAGCGCCCCGTCAAAGTCCCCTTTGTCAGCGATCGTTATACCAAGATTGTCGAATCCATTAGGAACAGTAGGAGACTCCCTTACCACTGCACGCCAGAGAGATTCGGAATCTTTCCAAATGGCGATTTGCTGTCTATCCATGGAAACGAAACAGATCGCTGCTACCGCGGCCATGGCAAGGGTCATTGAGCGCAGTAGTGTATTCGATCGATTCCAGAGGACCGAAGCCCCTCCGCCCACAAGCGTAAACAACGCAATCGATGGAACATAGCTGTATCGATCGGCCCACGGTTGAATCCCTGCCGTAAGACCACTGAT
>DATJPR010000060.1:0-40043 GCA_035506295.1 Bacteroidota bacterium
GCGAGGTCGGAACTGTGTTCTTCGGCGGCGGAACACCGTCCCTCCTGTCGCCGAAAACGTTCGAACGGATTCTTGCGGCGATCCACGCTCATTGGCGAATTGATCCCTCCGCGGAAATTACGGTCGAAACAAACCCCGGCACGGTCGACAAGGAGAAGCTCGCTGCGTATCGTTCGCTCGGCGTGAACAGACTGAGCATCGGGATTCAATCGTTCGATCAGCGGGAGCTTGAGTTCCTGAGCCGGATCCACGACGCATCCCAGGCGATTCGCTGTTTCGAGGACGCCCGCGCAGTGGGGTTCGATAATGTCAGCATCGACCTGATGTACTCGCTTCCCGGCCAGACCTTGGAGCAGTGGCGCCGATCGCTGACGCGGGGTCTGCGGCTCCAACCGGATCACCTCTCTTTGTATGGTCTTATTGTCGAGGAAGGGACACCGCTCTTTCGGCTCGTGGCGGAAGGGCGCGTAAACCCGAACGGGGCCGAGCCGGAGGCGGATCTCTATCAGATGACGATGCAGGAGATGAGCGCGGCGGGGTTCCACCACTATGAGGTGTCAAGCTACGCGCGGTCAGGGAAGGAGTGCCGCCACAATCTTGCCTATTGGCATCATCTGGACTACGATGGGTTCGGTCCGTCGGCGCATTCCTTCGAACGACATTCCGGTCAGGGAGGCAGGAGATGGGGGAATATCGCGAACGTCTCTTCGTATATCCTCCGGATCTCGGAAAGGCGCAGGCCCATTGCCTTCGAAGAGCATCTCGAACCGCTTGCTCTCGCGCGCGAGGCGGTGTTCCTCGGACTGCGGTCCGATGGCATTCATCCGAAACAATTGCAGGCGGAAACGGGATTCGACATCACTGCCGGTCAGCGGGCGGTCATCGATGGTCTGCTCGAGCAAGGCCTTCTGGAGTCGGTGGATGATTGCTACCGCTTGACGGACAAGGGATATCTCCTCTGTGACGAGATCGCCTGCCGTCTCATGCCTTGAACCTCAGGCTGATTTTCCCTATTCTCCGGTCGATTTCAAGCCCCCGTTGTTGAGGAAAGGACAATCCAGGGTCGCTCATGAAGATCCTCGTTATCAACTGGCAGGACATCCGTAATCCTCTCGGCGGAGGGGCTGAAGTCCATCTCCATCAGGTGTTCGCGAGGATTGCCGCGATGGGGCATGAAGTGACGGTCCTCTGCTCGATGTTTCCCGGCGCTTCGGCGGAGGAGACGATCGACGGTCTGGAGGTGGTCCGGCGGGGTGCACGCGGTGTGTTCAACTTTGTCGCGCCGGGGGGGTACCGCCGATTGCGGCGGCAGCGCGCTTTCGATGTGGTTGTCGACGACATGAACAAGATTCCTTTCCTCGCTCAACGCTATGCCCGTGAGCCGGTCTGCGGCATCGTCCATCACCTCTTCGGGTCAAGCGTATTTCGCGAAGCGAACCCCGCGACGGCAGCCTACGTCTCCGGAATGGAATGGCGCGCTCTCAAGCGTTATCGTCGCGATGCCGTTCCGTTTATTGCAGTATCCCCGAGCACGATGAGCGATATGATGCGACGCGGTTACCCCCAGTCGCTCTTGACGCTGGTCTCGCTCGCTGTCGACCATCAGCGTTTCCGCGTTTCACCGGGCGCGAAACATCCGACGCCCCTGATCGGGTATGTCGGCCGCATCAAGCGGTACAAGAGCATCGATCATATTGTCGACGCCCTGCCGCCGGTCCTCCAATCCATTCCGAACGCGAAGCTCGTGATCGTCGGCGAAGGCGACGATCGCCCGCGGCTTGAGCGCATTGTCGATGCAAAAGGGCTTCGTGGATCAGTCGAGTTCACCGGATTTGTCGACGAGGAGCGAAAGGTGCAACTACTGCAGTCGATGTGGATGCTCGTCATGCCATCGTCCAAAGAAGGGTGGGGCCTGACAGTGACGGAGGCGAATGCCTGCGGCACTCCGGCGGTGGTCAGCGATGTGCCCGGACTCCGCGATGCAGTCGTTGACAAGGAGACGGGAATGCTGTTCCCCTACGGTGACCGTACAGCCCTTGCTGCACGGATCATCAAACTTCTCGAGAGCGCGGAGTTGCGGGAGGCAATGGGGAAGCGGGCCGAAAGATTCTCGCAACAGTTCTCGTGGGACAACGCCGCGCATCAGACCCTCGACGTGCTCGAACGCACTATCGGTCAATTCAGCGAGCACAAAACCGCTTAGCGAAGAAGAGAGACCACCTCCCCGACTGTTTTCGCTTTCTTGACATATCGCGTGCACCGCTCGAGCCCTTCCCAAGCCAGCTCCTCGTTCAAGGTGTCCACGACGCCGTCCCAGAACGGCCCCAGAATGACGATCGGTTTTTCCTTCATCAGGCCCTTGTTGATCAGCTCCCACGCCATGGAGAGCTCCAGCAAGGTTCCCGTTCCTCCCTTCAGGACGACATACGCATCGCCCAGCTCCATCAGTTTCATGGCCCGATCGATGAGCGACTCCTCCTGGACAACCTGATCGATCCAGGGATTCTGGGATCTTGGTCCCAGGGCAGTGAATGTCACGCCGATGGTCGTCCCACCGGCTTCCCTGGCCCCGCGCGCTGATGCTTCCATGACCCCGGCGAATCCGCCGTTGCAGACCGTGATTCCCTCGTGCGCAAGCGCCGCTCCGAGATCGTAGGCCAGCGTGTATTCGCTCTCCCCCTGCTTTGGCCGTGAGCTCCCGAATATGGTGACAACCATGGTCTTTCCTAGTTCCAGAAATCCCAGCTCAGCCCGAACCGCAGCACGCGATCGAGACCGGGATATTTCGGTGAGGCGAAGTAGTAAATGCCGGGAAGATTTTCCCAGATGAAATGGATCTGCGCATCGGCGAGATGCGCCAGGAGAACGAAATCGATGGATGCCGCTCTGCCCAGAGGGAGGCCGGTGTTCGGCACGAAGGTGAGTACTTGCGGGTTGAAGATCTCGCCGTTATAGCCGGTCCGGTACCATCCGCGAAATCCCACCTTTAAGTCGAGGTTTCCTTTGAAGAGCTGTTCACGGAAATACCCGCCGCCGGATATCCGCAGTGGTGGGAGGTCCTCTGACGCGGTTCCGCCGCTCCGGGAAAGAAAGAACATCCCGTCGCCTTCAAACAATAATTCCCAGACCCGCCACGAAAAGCCTATCGCGATATCGGTCAGGTTCTCGTGGTCTCCCTGGACAAACCGCAAGCGGGGAAACACGAACGGCGTATCGATCGCCGAGACGAAAATAGGACCGGTGATGGCCCTGTGGGTGAGCGTGACCCTTGCAAAATTCTCGCGGTCCTTCCGCCACTCCACCCCGGCTTCGTAGACCATGTGGTGCTCGGGGATGAGCGTCGGATCGCCGTGCGCGGTACTGTCGTTCCAGTACAATTCCGTGAATGTCGGAACCCGGTACGATGAAGAGAGCCCCGCGAACACGGCAACAGACGGAAGAACGGAGAGCCGGGCATCTGCCCCGACGCCGAGCCGCGCCTTCGAGAGGGTCTCCTGCATCCGGGCGTACGCGGCGAGATCGAGGTCTTCCGCCAGGGTGATTTCATTCTTGATCCACGCCGCCGAGAGGATGGTGCGTTGCCTTCCAATCGTCGGGCTCCCTTCCACCTGTCGTTGTTCCGTCATCGCTCCTGCCAGCCATGATCCCACCGGCGTCGTGAGCGTTTGTGTGATCTGGATGCCCGCCCATGAGGATCGTTGATCCTGCTGGACGAACAATCCGTTGGGATCCGGACGGTTTTCCTCGTCCCGGTACTCGCGCAGATTGCCCGAGTAATAACCGGTGAGCGTGGTGACGTCGGTACTATCCGGAAGAAATGTCCCAACGGCCGTCAGATCGACATCGTGCCGGGTGATCTTCTCGTAGGAATCGGTGTTGGCGACCGCCACCGCTTCGGCAAGAGAGGCGAACGAAAACGTCTGCATATCGACGCCGCCGTTGAGGTCGGTGTTCGTCGACGTGTAGTAATCGGAGAGAAGGACGGAGAGGTTCGGCGTCAGTGCGTAGCGGATCTTTCCGCGAATCTGCCATGCTTCGTCCGCCTCGTTCGAGTACCGGCCATCGGTCCCCTGGAAATGGAAGCCGGCGGTGACGTTCATGTGCCTGCTCACATTCTGCGCGAACGAGCCGTCCGTCTGGGCGTACCCGTAGGAGCTCTCCGAATACAAAAGACGCGTGAAGGGACGGTTGCTGTTGTACGTGCGGGTCACCAGGTTGATCGCCGCGCCCGTGCTGTTCAGTCCATAGAGAAACGCCCTGGGGCCGGTGATCACCTCCAGCCGTTCAAGGTTTTCCTCCGTCATCAGCTCGAGATTGTAGATCCCGGACGCGGGGTCCGCAAGCGTCCTCCCGTTCGAGAGCACGCCGATGGAACGCCAATCGATGCCGTCGATCGTGGCCGAGGTGTATTGCCCGATCTGCACCTGGTCCTGGAGAAGGAAGCCCGGCATCGTCCCTACGAGCCGGGTGAGGGTCGATGGGTCCTGCCAGCGCATATCTTCTCTCGACATCACGAGTGCCGTATCGAACATGTTGTCCATGGAACCCGGGTCCGGCGGGAGATAGAAGCGGAAGCGGAGGGAATCGCTTTCGACTTTCGTCGAGTCCGGTGGTCGCGGCTTTCCCAGCCGATCCGATTTTCGTTCCTGGGCGGGAGCAGGGAGCGAGAGGACGGCGAGGAGCAAACAGATCGCAATGTCGGGAGACAGGCGACGGGCGCCCGAACGTATCGTGCTCAGGGTTCGTCCTCGCATTGGTGTGGGGGAGAGAACAATGGCGGCGTGATCGAGACCATGAAGCCGCGTTGCCGAAATCGCTCGGCGAGCGCCTGAGCGGATTCCGCCTCATCGAAGAGGCCGTAGACCGTCGAGCCGCTTCCGGACATCAACGCAAAAGATGCTCCTGCATCGAACAGGTCATGCTTCAACGCTCCGACAGCCGGGAATTCCCTGAACACGGGCTCTTCGAAGTCGTTCCGGATCGACGTGATGAGCCTCGAAGTCGAATGAAGGTTCGCGAGAAGAGCTTCTTTCAGGTGACGCGTTGGTCCCTCGTTCCGCACCTCGATTTGGCTGTATGCCCACTGTGTTGATACATGGATTCCGGGGTTGACGACCAGAATCGTCGACGGCAGCGCGAGCGGGAAGTACTCCAGGATCTCGCCGCGTCCTCCAGCCTCCGCAGAACCTTCCTTGAGAAAATACGGGACGTCCGAGCCAAGGCGAAGAGCAAGGGCTGCCATAGCCCGTTCGTCGATGGGCAACTCCCAGAGCTTTGCGAGGGCAAGTAATGTTGCGGCCGCATCACTGCTCCCGCCTCCAAGGCCGGCTCCTACGGGGATATTCTTCTCCAACACTATGGCGGCACCCTTCCTCACACCGAACTGTTCACGCAGAAGCGTGGCCGCCCGGTAGCACAGATTCCGCTCATCAGCCGGGATGGCATCGGAAGATGTCCGGAGCTCCACGTTGTCGCGAACTTCAAACGTAAGCCGATCGAAAAGGTCGATCCGGTGGAAGACGGTTTCGATATCGTGATACCCGTCCCCCCGGCGACGGACGACGAAAAGCCCGAGGTTGATCTTGGCGTATGCTCGCGAATGCAGGGGCATCAGGGAAGAGGCGAAGTTCGCCGTAATATAGCCGAAACGAGCGTGAAGAAAAAGCGTCTGCAGTCGATTCTTTGACTGTCTTCCTTGATTTTCGTATCATGCAACGCAATGAGAGAGCACCGCAACGCCATCCTTCGTCCCTGGTAGAACCACGAACCCGCCGATGAACCCAGTGATCATACGCAATCACCCGATTGGCGGAGGACACCCCCTGGTTGTGTTTGCCGGCCCCTGTGTTGTTGAAGGCAGAGAGATCACCCTGCGCACCGCCGATGCGATTTCGCGGATTGCAGGGCGCCTCAAATTTCCCCTTGTCTTCAAGTCATCCTACAAAAAGGCGAACCGCACGAGCGGCAGCTCCTTTAGCGGACTGGACATGGAGGAGGCGCTGTCGATCCTGCGCGAAGTTCGAGAAAAGTTTGATCTTCCCATCGTCACCGATATTCACACGGAAGCTGAGGCGGCCACGGTCGCCGATGTCGTTGATGTTTTGCAGATCCCAGCATTCCTCTGCCGCCAGACGGACCTCCTTCGCGCTGCAGGCCGCACGGGTCGGGTCGTGAATGTGAAGAAGGGGCAATTCCTTGCTCCCGAGGATATGCTTCACGCAGCGGAGAAGATTCACGACACGGGGAACATGAAGGTGCTCTTCACGGAACGGGGAACGACCTTCGGTTACCACAACCTGGTCGTTGACATGCGCGGCCTCGCAGTCATGCGTGGCCTCGGGTGTCCGGTGATCCTCGATGCCACGCATTCCGTGCAGCTTCCCGGCGGGGATCAGGATGGAAAGAAGAGCGGGGGACAGCCGCAATTCATCTTCCCGATCGCGCGTGCCGGAGTAGCCGCAGGCATCGATGGGCTCTTCCTGGAAGTGCACCCCGATCCGCCGCACGCACTCAGCGACGCCGCCAGTCAGCTTCCGCTCGGCATGCTGGAATCCCTGCTTCAGCAAGTCCGGGCGATCGATGACGCCGTGCGGACGTCAGGGGTGCAGCAGCCGTGAATTCCAGAACCAGGAAATCGCCGCTTGCCCGGCGTGCAGCGAAAATCCGGTGCCTTCTCCTCGATGTCGACGGCGTCATGACCGACGGCGGACTGTACTACTCGGCGCGCGGACAGGAGATGAAGCGCTTCAATGCGCAGGACGGGTATGGGATTGTTCGCGCGCGCGAGGCGGGGCTCGTCGTGTGCATCATCAGCGGCAGAAGCACCCCCATTATCGATGCGCGGGCGAAAATCCTGAAAATCAAAGATGTGTATCAGGGGGCGGACGACAAGGTCGCCGCGATGCGGAAGATCCAGAAGAAATACGGCCATGCGGATGAGGAATTTGCCTACATCGCGGATGACCTTTTCGATCTTCCGCTGCTCCAGGTGGTGGGGTTGTCCGCGGCCCCCTGCAATGCGCGGCCGGAAGTTCGGCGCGCCGTGGATCTGGTGACTCGGGTTCCCGGCGGCGAAGGCGCCGTGCGGGAGTTCATCGATTTCATCCTTGACCATCGGGCAACGAATGGACGATAACGCTCAGGCAATCGAGGTCGGCAAAAGGACCGTTCGGATCGAGGCCGCGTCGGTAGAGGCGCTGGAAGGAAGGATCGGCGGAGAGTTTGCCACGGCGGTGAATGTGCTCGCCCGTTGTTCGGGCAGGGTGATTGTCGCCGGAGTCGGGAAATCAGGGATCATCGGAAGAAAGATTGTCGCGACCCTGAACTCGACGGGGACGCCGTCGGTATTTCTTCACCCTGCGGATGCGATGCACGGTGATCTCGGTCTCGTCAGAAAAGACGACGTCGTCATTTGTATTTCAAAGAGCGGCACGACGGCCGAGTTCAATACGTTGTTGCCCGTCTTCAAGAACCTCGGAGTTCCCGTGATCGCGATCGTCGGCAACCTTGCCTCCACGCTGGCGCGCGAGGCGACGGTGGCGATCGATGCGGCCGTCGACGAAGAAGCCTGCCCCCACGATCTCGCGCCGACATCGTCGACCACCGCGACGCTCGTCCTCGGGGATGCGCTGGCGATTGCGCTTCTGGAACGGCGAAAGTTCACCCAGGAACAATTCGCGCAATACCACCCGGGCGGGGCCATCGGCAAGCGGCTTCTCCTCAAGGTCGACGAGCTGATGGTGCGTGGCGATGCCGTGCCCAGGGTCAGGCGCAGCGTGCCCCTCGCGGAAGCGATTGTCGAAATCAGCACCCGCCGGCTCGGATGCACGTGCGTCGTCCGTGAGGACGGAACCCTCGAAGGCATCATCACGGACGGCGATCTCCGCCGGCTTCTGCATCGCATCCATGATATCACCTCGGTCACCGCAGGGGATGCGATGACACAACATCCCAAGACGATCAAGCCCGGCACGCTCGCGGTGCAGGCCCTCGAGCACATGGAGGAATTTTCCATCACCCAGATGATCGTCGTCGGGGACGATAATCTGCCCGTCGGCGTCGTGCACCTTCACGATCTCGTGAAGGCGGGTCTCCGGAGCGATGATGCGCCATGAGGTGCGCCCTCATCGTCCTTTTCCTTTCCTTCCTCCTCGTCTCCTGCGAGGAGCGGCTCCGACCGTCCTTCGTCAACGTGCAACACGAAATCCCGTCGCAGGAAAGCTGGCGCAGCCGCGTGATCTTTTCCGATTCATCCCAGGTGAAGGCCATCTTGTGGGCAGGGCACATCGCGGTGTATGCGACGGGCCATTTCACCCAACTCGATGACAGCGTGCACGTGGACTTCTACAATACGCTCGGAGAACACACCTCGACGCTCACGGCGCGTCGCGGACGGGTCGACGATGCCACCAACAATTTTGAAGCGCATGAGAACGTGGTGGTGGTCTCCGACAGCGGAACGACCCTCCGGACCGAGCGGCTTTACTGGACCAACGCCGATCGCACGATCCACACCGATGCGTTCGTCGACATCACTTCGCCGACGGAACACATCAGCGGGACGGGCATGGTGAGCGACGAGGCCCTGAAGAACTACAAGATCTTCAAGGTCAGCGGGAAATCCGTCGCGAAGGACCTCTAGGACGCGCATGAAAACCGCCGGTCTCATTCTGATCCTGCTGGTGCTTCCGGGGGCTGTGGCCGCGCAGGAATCGAAGGTCGTCGTCCTCGATCACGCGGACAGTCTCCTGGGCAAGGTCATCAACGGCGAAGAGGCGCGGGAGCTCATCGGGCATGTACGGCTTATCCAGGAACGGGTGACGATCGCGTGCGACCACGTGCTGGAATTCCGCGCCCGCGGCGAGTATCAACTCTCGGGCAATGTGGTGGTCCGCGATTCGAACACGACCATGCTCATGCCGCGCGGCGTGTACCATCGTGCCGATCGATGGGCGCAGGCGTTCGACAGTGTGAGCCTGGACGACGGTACGGCGCACCTCACCGCGCGGTACGGGGAGTATTTCGTGGAGCCGCGTGAAGGCTTCTTTCGCGGCAACGTCAGAGTCGTGGACACATCGTCCGTCATCACGTGTGACTCGCTCCGCTATTTCCGAAATACGCGGACGTCCTTCGCCTATGGCCGTGTACGGGCGGATTCGAAAAGCGACAACGTGTCGATCTTCGGCGGCATGCTCGAGCACAACCAGGTCACCGCGTACAGCCGGATGACGGTCCAACCGATCCTGGTCCAGGTCGACACCACGGGCGGCACCCGCGACACGCTGATCGTCAGAAGCCGGGTGATGCAGTCGTTCCGGGATTCGACGCGCCGCTTGATCGCGGAGGACAGCGTCCGGCTTGCAGGGAAGGACATCGCGGGACGGGCAGGCTATGGACTCTTCCTCGCCCGCGGCGACAGCATGATCCTGCGCTCCCAGCCGGTGATCTGGTACCAGCAATCGCAGGTCTCCGGCGACTCGATGCGGATTTACCTGATCAAACGCAGGTTGCATCGCGTGCTGGTCACCGGGACGGCGATCGCCGTTTCACAAAGCGACAGCCTCCATCCGTTCCGCTACGATCAGATGGTGGGGGAGACCATGGATTTGAGGTTCAAGAACCAGGGGCTGGATTCGTTGGAGGTCGATGTGCAGGCCATCGGTCTCTACCATTTGTATGACGATACCACATCCAACGGCTTGAACAGAATCAGCGGCGACAAAATCCTGATGCGCTTCGGCGACGGCAAGTTGCGAAGCGTCAAGGTGATCGGCGGGGTTGAGGGACAATATTATCCCGAGAATCTTGTCCGCGGCCGGGATGCGTCGTATGCGCTTCCGGGGGCCAGGTGGAGGGACGACAAACCCGTCCTGCGCCGGACCCGACAGGGTCTGATGATTGATTGAAGAACAGAAGTGTCACGCTGCATCAGCAAAGAGCATGGGAATACCATGACGGATGCCCACGAAACCAAGAGTGACCTTCAGCGCGTTCTGCGCTCCGATGCGCTGGTCAAACGCTATAAAAAACGGACCGTGGTCAATGCTGTATCCGTGTCCGTTCGACAGGGAGAGGTGGTGGGTCTGCTCGGACCGAACGGCGCCGGCAAGACGACGACGTTTTACATGATCGTAGGGATGATACGGCCGGACGAAGGGCGCGTGTTTCTGGATTCCGATGAAATCACGGGCATGGCGATGTACAAGCGCGCCAGGATGGGCATCGGCTACCTCCCGCAGGAAGCGTCGATCTTCAGGAAGATGACGGTCGCGGAGAATATCATGGCCGTCCTGCAAATGATGAATCTCCCCGACGCCGAACGGCAGGCCCGTTGCGACCGGCTGATGGCGGATTTCAACATCGCGCACATCGCGAAAAGCAAAGGGTACATGCTCTCCGGAGGCGAGCGTCGCAGGACGGAGATCGCCCGAGCGCTTGCCACCGAGCCGAAGTTCATCCTTCTCGACGAGCCATTCGCCGGAATCGATCCCATCGCGGTGGAGGAGATCATGAAGATCGTCGCCAATCTGAAACAGCGGGGGATCGGCGTTCTGGTCACGGACCACAACGTCCATGAAACGCTCTCCATCACCGATCGCGCATATCTTCTTTTCGAAGGAGAGATCCTCAAAGCCGGGACCTCGGAGATGCTCGCCAACGATCCGGAAGCGCGAAAACTCTATCTGGGGGAGAAATTCAAGCTGGATCGCTATCAGTGACGGGAACAATCCTCCCGGGCAACGTGTTTATCGTAATAGTCGTAGTACGATGGTGTGCCACGTTGTCAACAAAAGGAGGGTCCACAGGATGAAGCTATTCGGCGTCTTAGCGTTGGCGTTGCTGGTTGCCACCGGAGCATACGCCTCCGGGAAGACCAAGAAGACAGAAGCGAAGGCGATGACCTACAGTGGGTTTGTCGTTGACCAGATGTGCGGAAGCGGGATGGCGAAGAAAACCGACGGCATGGCCAAGGCAGCTGCCCACACCAAGGAATGCGCCCTTTCGTCGTCGTGCGCCGCGAGTGGATTTGGACTTTTCATGAAGGGCAAGTACTATACGTTCGATTCAAAGGGTTCCGACATGGCGAAGTCGATGCTCGAAAAGTCCACGCGTTCCGATCATCTGTATGCGGAGGTGACAGGCTCGATCAAAGGCACCACAATGCAGGTGTCGTCCATCAAAGAGGCTGATGCACCGGCGACAAAATAGCAACACGCGTTCATGCTGACGTCGGCAGGCCCCCGCATTCAGCGGGCGGCCTGCGGCGGAAGTCACTCCTTTTTCACATCGGATCCAGCATCCGAAGAAGTTTTCCCCTTGTCCTTCTTCCCTCCCTCAGATCCCTTGGACGAGCTTTTCTTGTAGTCGGTAAGGTAAAAGCCGCTCCCCTTGAAAATCAGTCCCGTCCCCCCGCCGATGATTCGAACAAGCGAATCCGTCTGACAATTGGGACAGTGGACGAGTGGTGGTTCCGAAATGGATTGCAGCTCTTCAAGCGTATGGCCGCACTTCGTGCACTGATATTGATATGTTGGCATACCGATCTCTTTCTTCCGTGATCTCCCCTGCGTGCCGCCGACGTTCCCTGTTACTGTAACACCGCGAGTCCCCTCTTAATTCGTTGAAGACCATTCTGAAGATCCTCCATGCTGCAGGCGAACGAAATTCTGACGCAGTCGTCGTCTCCGAATGCCGAACCGGGAACAAGCACTACATGCTGGCTGTCGAGCAAATACTCGACGACGTCGTATGAGCTCGAAAGTGTGCCGGATGTGCCTGTCCGTCCGAACAGTCGCTGCACGCCGATGAAATAGAACATCGCCCCTTCCGGCTTCACGACGTCGAGCTCCCGCACTGTGTGGAGGGCCTCCCAGACGGCGTCCCTCCGGCGCTGGAACTCCGAGGTCATCTCCCGGACTCTCTCCTGCGGACCGCGGAGCGCTGCAAGCCCGGCCTTCTGAGAGATGGAGTTGACGCTCGACGTCACCTGGCCTTGCATGCGGATCGCCGACTGGATGATCTCCTCCGGCCCGCCCATATATCCGATCCTCCACCCGGTCATGGCGTAGGTCTTCGAAAACCCGTTGACCGTCACCGTCCGGTCGAACGCTCCGGGAAGCGTTGCAATGCTGATATGCCGACGACCGTCAAAGAGCATCTCCTCGTAAATTTCATCGCTCACGATGTACAGATTGTGCGCTTCGGCGATCGCGGCGATCTCCGCAAGTTCGTCCTGCGTGTACACGACACCGGTGGGGTTGTTGGGCGAATTCAGGAGGATCGCCTTGGTCTTGCGGGTCACCGCCTTGCGCATCGCGTGAAGGTCGGGGCGAAATCCATTGGCGCGGGACGACGGAATGGGCACAGGGGTCGCACCTGCCAGGGTCACCAGCGAGGGATAGCTGACCCACGAAGGATACGGTATCTCGACTTCATCCCCCTCCTCGCAGATTGCGAGAAGCGCGTTGGTGAGGGCTTGCTTTGCTCCGGTCGTCACCATGACATTCCGTTCGGTGTACGGAAGGGCGTTCACCGTCCGGAACTTCTCGGCGATGGCCTGGACAATCTCAGGAATGCCCTGCACGGACGTGTAGCGGGTGAAATTCTGATCGAGGGCCTCTTTGGCGGCGGCTTTGATATGATCCGCGGTCGGGAAATCCGGTTCCCCCGCGGTCATGATCACCACATCCACACCCTCACGACGAAGGTCGAGCGCCCGTGCCGTGAACGCCATGGTCTGCGACTCTTCGATCTTCCCGGCCCGTCGGGAAAGACTTTTCAATGCCCCCATCACCCTTTCCCCGATGCCGTGTGACGTTGAATCTCCCGAATTTTTCGGACGAGCCGGCGGCGGACAAGAGGAGGGACGAAATCGGAGAGGTCGCCGCCGAGACGCGCCACTTCCCGCACGATGGAGGAATTGAGATACGTGTACCGTTCATCCGGCACAAGGAACACCGTGTCGACGGCGCGCTCGAGTTTCCTGTTGGTCAATGCCATCTGAAATTCATACTCAAAATCGGAGACCGCGCGCAGCCCACGCACCAAAACGGTCGCGTGGTGAGCCCTTGCGTACTCGACCAGAAGGCCGTCGAAGGAATCCGTGGTCACCCCGCGGATACCGCGGACCACCGTGGCCGCCATGGCCGAGCGTTCCTCAGCCGAGAACAGCGGCTCTTTGCTGGTGTTCCGCGCTACGAGGACGATAACCCGGGGAAATATCGCCGCCGCCCGACGGATGACGTCGAGATGGCCGTTCGTAATTGGGTCGAAGGTCCCCGGATAGATCGCTGTCGGCGCTTTCATTGTTGTTCCCTTCGGGACTGGAAGAACGTCACGCATGTGCGACCAAACTTTTTCTCGGGTCCTGCCGCATAGAGCGCCGTGTCCGAAAAGTGGAGGACCGAGGAGTGCTCGATAAGCAAATACCCGTCGTCGCTGATGATATTGCGGGAAAACAGTTCCTGCGGAATCGCCGCCGTGTCCGGAAAGGCATACGGGGGATCGGCGAACACGAGCGCGAACCGATCGGACGTCATGGTGATGAACTGCAAGGCATCCATTGCGAGGATCTCGACGTCATCGAGGCAATCGAGGGCGGTCGCATTCACTTCGAGGTGGTGAAGCGCGTCTTCGTCGCGCTCGACAAAGACAACCCGGCGTGCACCCCGGCTCAGCGCTTCGAACCCGAGGCTTCCGCTGCCGGCGAAGAGATCGAGGACCGTGATGCCGTCGAAGGCAATCCTGTTCTCCAGCATGTTGAACAGCGTCTGACGTACGCGTTCGGTGGCAGGCCGCACTGACAGATCGGGGACCGTGCTCAGGCGCCGTCCTTTGTACAGACCGGTGATGATCCGCATAGCTCAGTCTCGTCGCAGCGCGACCCCGATTGCGGGCGCAAACCGGTAGGGAGGCGAGTCGAACGATTCCGGCAGTTGCACGGTCTCGGCGACCCCCACATGGCGAAGGGGATTCAGCGCTTCCACGACAATGGCAGACCCCTGCCGGAGTTGCACGAGCAGCCCATTGTCCAGCGCCGGGCCATAGACAACGATGGAGGCGAGCCCCGGAGTTTCCCGTGAGAGGGTTCCGAGATGCTGGATGGCGTCGGTTTTTGAATGGAGCAGGAAATACCTGTACGACTCGAGCGCCCCGTTGCGGAGGAGACTGACATCGAGCCGAAAATCCTTGATGCCGACCAGTGCGACGTAGCGCGAGTAGGTGTCGGGATAATTCAACTTCAGGGCGAGCTCGGTGCTGAAGTGATCCACGTCCACCAGATGCAGGGCAAACCCCTCTTTTTCGAGCGCCCTGCGGACGGATCGCGTGAGGTCGCGTCTGATCGCGACGATGAGCAATTCGTCATATTTCTGCGCCACGGGATTGGCGATCACGTGTACATCCGTCACGAACTGATCGAGCTTCGTGCCGGGGAAGAACTGCCCCAGTTCCCAGGAGACACGCTCCGCGAGGGGCGATTCTGCAGATCGCGGTTCGGTGGGAATGGCTGCGAGAAAAAGAAACGTCGCATCAAATGTGACCGCTACCGTGCGGACCGGAGAGCGAAGGTTCTTCACGAAGCTGGCGAGCGTTGCCGCCATCACGTTGCTCGCCTGGTCCGGATTTGCATCGTCGTGCAGCCCCTCAGGAAACCGCGCAGTCAACTCGCTGAGCAAGAGGAGGCGGCTATCACGGGCACCGCGCTCGAGTGCGACGGCGCGGACTTGATGCGGGCAGATATGAACGCCAAGAACGTAGTCGGCCATAGAATCCAGAAATTTGAACGGTGGAATATCTGAATTTGTCGGCTGGATATCAAGCGAACACGCATCTACCGAATCCGTGCATAGGGTCGAAGATTCTCGAGCTTCTTCGGCCCGATCCCCTTGACGTTTGCCAGGTCGTCGACGCTCGCGAACTTTCCGTGTTCCTGACGGTACTGCACAATCCGCGCTGCAGTTGCGGGACCGACCCCGGGTAGCAGGGTGAGCTCCTCGGCCGTGGCCGTATTGATGTTGATGCCACCCTTTGCGGGAAGGGGTTTGGTTTTTGCGCGACTGCCCCCGGCAGGGCTTTCCGTGGCCTTTCCGGCAAGGTCTGATGCCGCCTTAGAGAGGGTCACATACTCGCTGTCGACCTGCGCATAATCGAAGAACGGCACGTTTGCACCGACTTTCCCCGGCGCAAGATATTTGAGAGCAGATCCGACGCAGAGTGTGGACGAGAGGAAAAGAATGACCGTCATTTCATTTCGCGTGAACCCTGCCTTCTGGCGTAGAGTTTGGAGAATGGACATGGTACACCTTCCTTCGGAATACGATAGGTGAGCGGAAGGGGAGTTGCAGAGGCGGGATCACAGGCGGGGACGTGAACGCAGGGGAAGGGTGGGGGATTCCTCCCCTGCATGTTCCATCTGGAAAACCAATCAATTGAAGGCGTTCTTCATTCTCTTGAAGAAGCTTTTGTCCGAATGGGCGGAGCGGTCTCCTTCCTTCGGGTGCATGTTCTCACTGACGGCGAGCTGTTTCAACAATGCCTTCTCTTGAGAGTTCAACGTTCTGGGGACCCAGACATTCACTCTGACGAGCTGATCGCCGCGCCCGTAATTATTGAGGTGGGGAATGCCTTTGTCGCGCATCCGGAGCACGCTCCCCGATTGCGTCCCCGGGTCGATCTTGAGTTTCGCCTTGCCGGCAAGTGTCGGCACATCCACTTCGCCGCCCAGCGCCGCATCGGCGAAACTCACGAGCAAGTCGAGGACCACGTCATCGTTCTCGCGGGTGAACACCTCATGCTGTTCCTCCTCGATCACGACGATGAGATCGCCGGCAGGACCATTGCGCGGTCCCGCATTGCCTTCTCCGCGAAGGGGAAGATAGTTGCCCTCGCTTACTCCGGCCGGGATCGTGACTTTGACGGTCGATTCTCCCTGGACCCGGCCGTCTCCTTTACAGGTCAGGCATGGTTCTTTGATCACGCGCCCTTCACCGCTGCAGTTCTGGCACATGGCGATATTGACCATTTGCCCGAGGATGGTCCGTGTGACCTGGCGGATTTCTCCGCTTCCTTTGCACACTGGGCAGGTCATGGTCGCTCCGCCGCCCCGCGCTCCCGATCCCTGACAATCAGGGCACGCCTTCCATTTCCGGATCTTGAGCTTCTTCTCGGTGCCCGTCGCGATTTCTTCGAGCGAGAGCTTAAGCCGGATCTTCAGGTCCGAGCCCTGTGCAGGTCCGCTTCGCCCTCTCGACCTGCCACCGCCGAACATCTCTTCGAAGAAGGAGCCTCCGAACACGTCCCCGAACGCGCTGAAGATATCGTTCATGCTGCCGAAGTCGTGGAAGTCCGCACCTCGCCGCATTCCCTCATGGCCGAACTGATCATAGCGTTGTCGCTTGTTCGGATCGGAAAGAACTTCGTACGCTTCCGCCGCTTCCTTGAACTGCTCCTCGGCCTCCTTGTTCCCGGGGTTTCTGTCCGGATGAAACTGGAGGGCGAGCTTCCTGTACGACTTCTTGATCTCCTCAACGCTCGCGCCACGGCCGACGCCGAGGATTTCGTAGTAGTCACGCTTACTCATCGCCCTCCCCGTCAGACCGTCCGCTCGAGACAATCACTTTTGCATGCCGCAGGACTTTGTCATTCAGCCTGTATCCTTTTTCCACTTCTTCAACGACAGTGTGGTCCGGGACGTCGGATCGGGGGACCTGAAGAAGCGCATCGTGCTCTTCAACATTGAACGGCTTCCCCAGCGATTCGATCGGCTCCACCCCCTGCGCTTTGAGGACCTGAAGGACTTTGGAGAGAATGAGCTCGACTCCCTGGTAAAACCCGCCATATCCTTCCTTCTCTTTTCCCCCTTTCAGCGAGCGCGTGAGATCATCAACGACCGGAAGGAAGGAGAGGAGGATGCGTTCGTTGGCCAGACGCTGGAAATTCTGCCAATCCGCCTCGTTCCTCCGTTTGAAATTTTCGAATTCTGCCGCCTTTCGGAGAAGCTGATCCTTCAGACGGTCGTTCTCTGCCTTCGCGTCTTGGAGTTCCTTCTCAAGGTCACGCTGCCCGGACGCGGCGTTCTCGACATCTTCAGGGGCGGGCGTTGATAGTGCATCCTGTGTCTCTTCTTTCATTCGTTTCTTGTGCGACCCTTCTTCCATCATGCCTGGTGAACGTTATTGAACATATCGGATATCGACTTTGCGACATAGTCCACAAGGGGGATGACCCTGTAGTAGGGCATTCTCCGTGGACCGATGACGCCGACGGTACCTGTTGCGGCGCCGACTTCGTACGTGGTGGCGATGACGCTGTACTGTCGGAGCTTCTCGTCTTCATTCTCCCCGCCGATGGTCACCCGCACGGAGCCGTGGGACCGATCGGACCGCTCGAGGATATGGATGATAATATCCTCGTCGTTGATGAGTTCGATCACGCTTCGGAAGTCCTCGGGGTTGACAAATTCCGGCTGTTCCACGATATCGCGCGCCCCCGCAATGTGGACCTTGTCGTTCTTCGGCGGGACGAACAGCTTGTCGACGGAATCAATGAAGAGCCTGATGAGGCCGGTCTCGTCGGGTTGCACTTCGCGCATCCGCTCCGCGAACGTGCTGCGGATTTCCTGGAGCGAAAGGCCGGCCAGTCGCTCGTTGATCGTCCTGCTCAGCTCGTCGAGCTTCTCCCGTTGGATCTCACTCGCCACCTCCATCATGATCGTGCGCAGGAGGCCGGAGGCAATGGAGATGATGACCATCACCCGGTTTCCGGAGATGGGGACGAGCTCGAGCTTTTCGAAGCTTCCACTCGTCAGGCTGGGAGGGGTGATCACGCACAGCTGGCGTGAGATGCGGCCGAGGACCTTCGTCACCTCCCGCAGCACCTGGTCCCGGTCATCGGCGGAGCCGAGGTTCTGCCGGATGCTTTGCTGCTCCTTCCGGGAGAGCCTCTCGAGCTCCATAAGACTGTCGAGATAGAACCGGTATCCTCTGTCCGTCGGCACACGACCAGCCGATGTGTGGGGATGGTCGATGTAGCCGAGCGTCTCCAGATCAGACATGACATTTCTGATCGAGGCCGAACTGAGGTTCAGCTCCGTCTGATGGCGCTTCGAAATGTAGCGGGACCCGATCGGTGTTGCCGTTTCGATGAAGTCTCGCACCACATATCGCAGGACCGTCCGCTCGCGCTCTGTGAGTTCCCCTGCCATACTGCACTCCGGGTAGACTTACCAATATATTGAAAAAATACGCATTTCGCTGTCGTGTGTCAAGAATCCCCCCAACAGGCTGTCCTGCGGGGAGTTCCTGTCGAAACCTCGCACGATAGTTGATTCCAAAGGCCAGAACACGTATATTCTGGCTGTGTTCCGTTGTCTGACGATGGGGACATGGGGCTGTAGCTCAGCTGGGAGAGCGCCTCGTTCGCAACGAGGAGGTCGTCGGTTCGAACCCGATCAGCTCCACGGATCCGCCATCGACAGCGATAGGAGGCAGGTGTGTCGAGCGTCCATGTCCAGTCTGAGTGTTGAGGTCAAGTCCTGCGCAACTGTAACTCACTCAACCCCGCCAGGTCCGGAAGGAAGCAACGGTCGGTTAGCCAAGGTGTGACGCAGGGGAGCTTGACCTCTTTTCTTTTTCGTGTTCATCAACACCCGCGCAACCTCCTCCATTACCCCGACATCGCGACAACATGAGGGTCGGCCACTGTCTGATCAGTGGCCGGCGATCCAGCGTCGCGATGAAGGGTGGCAGGCTCATCCGCGCCAAGTGACCCGCACAACGCACGGGCGTTCCACGTCAGATCAGCATGGATGTGGGCGGGTCATCGTTCGGAAGCGAGCCGGCAATTCTCATCACCATCGTCCTCTCTCGCCACGCGGCGATTGAGAGCCGGGCGTTCCTGTGCAGAGGCGTCATCGAGGAGGGATCAGGAATGTCCGGGAATTCCACACATTCATTTTGTGCCGCCAGGGCGGCACGGGGCGCGATATCCACGCTTGATGAGGGCATGAACCATGATTAAAGTGTGTCTCTTGTCGTGGTACAAGAGCTGGCCTGACTCGCCGGATGTCTGCCGCCATCCAGACCTGGGTCTGGGAGAAAGGTTGGGACAATCCACGAGTCATGAAGAAGGAAATCGTTATCAATGTTGCGGCCAACGAGACCCGTATCGCCATTACGGAAGACGGCCGACTGGCGGAGCTCTTTGTTGAGACCGCGAACAAGGAAAAGATGATCGGCGACATCTACCTCGGCCGCGTGGCCAAGGTGATGTCGGGCATCAAAGCAGCGTTTATCGATCTTGGTTTGCAGCAGGACGGGTTCCTCCATTTCTCCGACATCGGCAACCGATTCGAAGAATACACCGCGATGATCGGGGATGATGAAGAGGAGGAGCAACATCAGGAGAAATCCGCGTCCGTCGCGGTCGAGGAGACGTCGGAAGCCTACAGCGGCGGCCCTGCGAACCGCCAGCCTGCAGGGTACCCCCCTCAGCGAGAACGCCCCACCGAACGACCGGAAGGTCGACCCCCGCAGTCCACGTCCCGAGACGTCCAACTCGTCAAGGGCCAGGAAATCATCGTCCAGATCATCAAGGAGCCTGTCGGGAAAAAGGGCGTCCGCGTGACGTCCGAGGTCTCCCTCGCGGGCCGATTCCTCGTGCTTCTTCCGTTCGATGGGAAGATCGGCATCTCGAAGAAGATTTCCAGCTTCAAGGAGAAGCGCCGCCTCCGCAAGATCGTTCAGGGATTCCTGCCCGAGGGTTTCGGCGTCATCATCCGCACGGTCGCGGAGGGAAAAGAAGACGAGTCGCTGAAGAAGGACCTTGAAGACCTCGTCAAGACCTGGCGGAAAGTGGAGGAGATGGTGAAAGTGGAGAAAGCGCCGGCGCTGCTCTACAAGGACATGGCGACCACCTCCAGCGTCATCCGCGACCTCTTTTCCAATGACGTCTCCCGCGTCGTCGTTGACGGCAAAGCGCTCTACCGCGAAATCCGCGCGTACATTCAGTACACCTCTCCGCAACTGATCGACAAGATCGAACTGCACAAGGATCGCCAGCCGATCTTTGACAAGTACGGCATTGAAAAGGAGCTGGAAACCTCGCTGAGCCGCAAGGTCTGGCTCAAAAGCGGCGGGTATATCATCATCGAGCCGACCGAGGCGATGGTCGTCGTCGACGTGAACAGCGGCCGATATGCGGCGAAGAAGGAGCAGGAGCTCAATTCGCTGCGGACGGACCTGGAAGCCGCAAGGGAAATCTGCCGGCAGCTCCGCCTCCGGGATATCGGGGGGATCATCGTTTGCGATTTCATCGACCTGGAAGACGAGAAGAACAAGCGCAAGGTGTTCGAAGAGCTGAAGAAGGAATTCCGCCGCGACAGGGCGAAGGTCACAGTGCTTCCGATGACCGAGTTCGGTCTGGTCCAGATCACCCGGCAACGCGTCCGGCAGAATATCCTGCATAGCTTCACGGAACCCTGCCCCGCCTGCGGCGGCACAGGCCTCGTCCGGTCGAAGACGACCACGCTGAACGACATTGAACGATGGATCAGGCGATTCAAAACGGAATCAAAGGAGTTCAGGTTGACCCTCCGGGTGCCGCCGGATCTCGCGGGACTCCTGCGTGACGGCACCTATAATCGCCTGAGAAAAATCATGGTGAAGTATTTCGTGATGGTCCGGCTTGAAGTCGACGCGACTCTTCCGCAGGGAGAGTTCCGCTTCTTCTCCCGGCGGCAGCAGAAGGAAATCACGGATCAATACAAGTAAGACGCGAAAGGCTATCCCCGTCATGGAAGGTCTGAAGCGAACAGCACTTTATCGCATCCATCAACAGCTCGGTGGCAAGATCGTGGAGTTCGGGGGGTTCGAGATGCCGGTGCAGTACACGAGCATCATCGAAGAACACCGGCGTGTCCGGGAGCGGGTGGGATTGTTTGATGTCTCGCACATGGGGGAAGTGGAGATCCGCGGCACCGATGCGCTGGCGTTCGTCCAGCGGATGACCATCAACGATGCGTCGCGGTTGACGCCGGGACGCGTCCAGTATTCCGCCATGTGCTACGATGACGGCGGCATTGTGGATGACATGCTGGTGTATCACATGGGCGACCACTACCTGCTCGTCATCAACGCTGCGAATATCGACAAGGACGTTGCCTGGCTCCGCGATCACCTCTCGGGAAACGTGACCATGACGGATAGGTCCGACGAGTTTACCTTGATCGCCATCCAGGGACCTCGATCGCTGGAGACCTTGCGGAAACTCACCCCCGTCGATCTGCAGGGCATCCAGTACTACCACTACACCAGGGGACCGGTGTGCGATGTCGAAATGATGATCTCACGCACGGGCTACACCGGCGAGCTGGGGTTTGAATTGTACCTGCCGTCCGACGTGGAGACATCCGAGCGTATCTGGAACGCGCTGATGGCGGCGGGGAAGGAGTTCGGCATCGGGCCGGCCGGGCTCGGGGCACGTGACACTCTGCGCCTGGAGATGGGATTCTGCCTGTACGGTCACGACATCGACCGGACGACCAATCCGATCGAGGCCGGCCTCGGATGGATCACGAAACTGGACAAGGGAGAATTCATCGGTCGATCCTCCATTCAGAAGGTCAAGATCGACGGACCGAAGCGCAAGTTGATTGGCTTCGCCCTGAAAGACAAGGCCTTTCCCCGGCCCGGCTATACGCTGAGTGTCAATGGCCGCGAGGTCGGCACAGTAACGTCGGGAACGTTTTCCCCCATCCTGGACCGCGGCATTGGCATGGGATACGTGAAGGCGGAGGTGGCACGCACGGGGACCGACGTGTCGGTGAGCATCCGGGACCGCGACTACCCGGCGAGCATCACGCCGTTCCCGTTCGTTGAAAGGAACTGAGCAGACAATTCTCCAGGATAAACGGACATCGACAGGCGCATGCGGATCGATCTGTTCTTTACCCCCCAGGATGTGGACGAGATGACGATGCGGGAACGGACCGCAGTGGTGATCGACGTCTTACGAGCGAGCAGTTCCATCACGACGGCGCTTGCCAACGGCGCGCGCGAGGTCATCCCGGCGGCGACCGTTGAAGGCGCGGTCAAAATTGCGGCCAACCTCTCCGCGGATATCGTCCTGCTCGCGGGCGAACGGAATGCCAAGATCATCCCCGGGTTTCAGCTCGGGAATTCTCCTCTGGAATACACGGAAGAGAAGGTGCGTGGGAAAGTGATCGTGTTCAGTTCCACGAACGGCGCCCGGGCGCTCGCCACTGCACGGATGGCTCGTGAACTTGCCGTGTGCTCCTTTCTCAATATCGCTGCCGTCCGGCAATTCCTCGCCGAACGGCCCCGGGATTTCACAATCATCTGCTCGGGAACCAATGGGGGCTTTTCCCTCGAAGACGCCGTCTGTGCCGGCATGCTCATCGATGCCGTGGTGACGGCCGACGGCGGAGGCGTTCAACTTTCCGACGGAGCACTTGCCGCACGGACGCTCTACACATCGCTCGGGAAAAAACCCGATCATGTCCTCCGGCTCAGCGAGCACGGGAGACTGCTGATCGACCTGGGTTTCAACGACGACCTCGCATATTGCGCGTCGGTGAACTCAGTCCCCGTCCTTCCCTTGTTCATCGACAATGTTCTCAAACTCCGACGGGATGCCGAGCGCACGACCACCGGAGCGTTAGGAGCTCCGAATTGAGAAAGGGAGATCCTCATGGCCTCGAGTGACCGGGCGCGAGGGCGGGACGTGAACCCTGCCTCCGCGAGGAAAGCCCAGGGGCGAACAGGGTCGGGACGGCGCATGGCGATCGTTGCGCTCCTCTTGATGACCGCGGCGGTCCTGCTGACCATCGCGCTTCTCACATACGACCAGTCGGACGCCAGCGCGGACCAGTACCACAAGCTCGGGGTGAAGGACATCTTCACCAGTGTGACGGGAAATGTGGAGGCGCTGGAGAAAGCAGACCGCGTCCGCAATGCGCTGGGACTTCTCGGCGCCCTCATTGCCGAGTTCCTCATCAAGTCCACCATCGGATATTCCATCATTGTCCTGCCGGTCCTGATGATCGTCTGGGGTTGGACGCTTCTCCGCAGGCATTCCCCGGGTCCGGCGATACAGTTTTCGAACTACCTTATCGTGGGAGCGCTGTTGGTCTCTGCGTCGTTTGCGATGGGGAAAAGCGTTCTCGCCTCACAAACTCCCGGCGATGAATGGTACGGCGCCGTCGGGTTCTATCTTTCCGGGCTCCTCGAGCATCTCCTCGGAAAGGCGGGTGGTTCGATCGTCCTGCTTGTGTCCCTGTTGATTCTTGTCGTCCTGGCCGTCGATCTCGACATCCATCGCACGCTGGACCGCCTCCGGAATCTTGCGTTGCGTCTCCTCGATTGGGGCGCAAGGATGAACGAGCGCTGGGCCGCCCGGCGCGAAGAATCCCGGGCCGCACAGCTCCAGCGCACACAGCAGGATGATGAGGAGGATGAGCCATCGCTGCCCTTTGAAGAGGCGCCGGTCAAATCTCCTGTCAGCATCAACCGGCCGCCGGACGAGCAACCGATCGCCAGGACAAAGGAACCGCCTCTCGCCCGCCCTCCGGTTCAGGATCATACGCCGGAACGAAAGCCGCTGGCCATTGAAATCACCCGAAAGGCCGAATCGACCGACGAAGAGACCGATGAGGTTATTGCTCCCGAAATTCCGACGGGAGAGCAGGAAGATATCGATTATGTGTTCCCCTCCGTCGAGCTTCTGGATGCACCGCGCCCTGGGAAGGAGGACGTCGATGAGGGAGAGTTGAAGGCGAACGCCGATCTGCTCCGCGATACGTTGCTCGAATTCGGCGTCGAGGTGGATAGCGTAAGCGTCACGCCGGGTCCTGTCGTGACCCTCTATGAACTGGTTCCCGCTTCCGGTGTGAAGATCAGTCAGATCGTCAGCCTCGAGAACGACATTGCGCTGAAGCTCGCGGCGCGAGGGATCCGGATCATAGCGCCGATCCCGGGGAAGTCGGCGGTCGGTGTCGAGATCCCGAATTCGCATCGCTCGCTGGTCACCGTGCGCAGCGTGATCAACTCCTCGGTGTTTCGCGAATCGACGGGCGCATTGCCCTTGGCGATGGGGAAGACGATCTCCGGCGAAGTGTATGCCGACGATCTTTCACGGATGCCGCACCTGTTGATCGCGGGATCCACGGGGTCCGGCAAGAGCGTGGGCATCAACACCATCATTGCCAGCCTGTTGTTCCGGATGCATCCGTCGGACCTCAAATTCGTTCTGGTTGACCCGAAGAAGATCGAGCTCGCTTTGTACAAGGCCTTGCGGAATCACTTCCTGGCGCGCTCCAGCGATGTGGACGAGGAGATCATTACGACGCCGCATAACGCCGTGATGGTATTGCGCGGCGTTGAGTTGGAGATGGAGCGACGCTATGAGAGACTGGCGTCTGCTGGTGTGCGCAACATCGTCGACTACAATGAGCGTGTGAAATCCGGCCGCGTGAAGAACTCGGAGACGATCACGCACGCGAAAATGCCGTACCTGGTGGTTATCATCGACGAGTTGGCGGACCTCATGATCACCGCCGCGAAAGAGGTCGAGGAACCGATCGCCAGGCTTGCACAGCTCGCACGTGCCGTGGGGATCCATCTGATTGTCGCCACGCAGCGTCCCTCCGTCGACGTCATCACGGGTGTGATCAAGGCGAACTTCCCTGCGCGGGTCGCCTATCAGGTGGCGTCGAAAACCGATTCGCGCACGATCCTGGACATGAACGGAGCGGAACAGCTCCTCGGGAACGGAGACATGCTGTATCTTCCCAGCGGCAGCCCCAAGCCGGTCCGGCTGCAGAACGCCTATATCTCGCCGGAGGAGGTCGAGGCAGTGGTTGAATCGATCGGGAAGCAATCGGGGTACAAGCACCCGTTCACCCTGCCTTCGATCGCGGATCGGAAGAAGGGCGGCGCCGAGGGATCGGGATTGGACCGCGACGAATTGTTCGAGGAGGCTGCGCGGCTGGTCGTACGGCACCAGCAGGGCTCCGTGTCACTCCTGCAGCGGCGGCTCAAGGTCGGGTATTCCCGCGCCGCGCGGTTGGTGGACGAACTCGAAATCGCCGGCATCGTTGGACCCTCGGACGGCAGCAAAGCGCGCGCTGTGCTTGTAGAAACCGAAGATGAATTGGAGAATCTCTTGAATGGCTCGTAACGTCGCGACCCTCCTACTCGCATCCTGCTGCTTTCTGGCAACGCTGTTCCTGACGGCCCGCGCTCAGGAAACAGGGCAGGATGTCCTTGACCTCGTGCGGAAGAAATACGCCTCGGTGAACGACGCGGAGATTCATTTCACGGAAAAAGTCCGCTTCTCGCTCTCGACCGCGGAGGCAACTTCGACGGGAACGCTCCAGATCAAGAAGCCGAAGAAATACCGGTTGGAGATGGGCGATCAAACGGTGGTCACCGACGGCACGACGGTCTGGTCTTACTCCAAACCGTTGAACCAGGTTCTCGTCGATGCGTACAAGGAGGATGAGCGCTCACTCACTCCGGATCGACTGCTTCTCGGGACATCCGGGGGATATGTCCCCGTGATCGTCGGTACGGATCACCTGGGAAAGACGGAGACGGAAGTGCTGAAGCTGACGCCGAAGGACGAACAGTCCATGGTGAGCTCCATCCGTCTCTGGGTCGACCAGCATGATTGGACGGTCCATCAGGTCGAGGTCATCGACGTCAACGGCAAGCAGACGACGTACACGGTACAACAATTGAAGCTCAACCCTGGACTGGCGGATTCCCGGTTCGCCTTTCAGGCGCCGGAGGGCGCCGAGGTCGTGGATCTCCGAAAGTGAGCCGGCCTCTCCAATATCTGCTGAGCGGAGCGCTTTCGCTCCTGTTTCTTTTCCTCGCCTTCCGCGGCACGGACTTCCATCAACTGGCGACCTCGATCGCCGATGCCGACTACACGTGGCTGGGGGTGTCGTTCGTCTGCCTGATGCTGAGCCACGCCGTCCGCGCATATCGCTGGCGCTACCTTCTCGATCCCATCAAGCCGTCGATCGGTTTCCGCAATCTCTTCTCCGGCGTCATGATCGGGTACCTCATGAACAACGTTTTGCCGCGCGCCGGAGAAATCGCGCGCCCCTATGCGCTGTCGCGTCTCGAATCCGTCCCCGCGTCTTCGGCCTTCGGTACGGTCGTGATGGAGCGGCTGCTCGATGTGGCGATGTTTCTCCTTCTTGTCGCGATCATTCCGCTCGTCTATCACGGCCCGCTCGTGGCGGCATTCCCGTGGCTCGTCCCTTCGGGCATCGTCGTCTCGATCGTCATCGCCATCGCCATTGCGGCGGTGATAACACTCGTTATGCGGCCGGACTTCACCGACCGGATCCTCCGGGTCTGTACGCGGTTTTTTCCGGGCTGGGTTTCCGACCGGGTGGAGCGCCTGGTCCATGCCTTCCTCGACGGATTCAAGACGCTCACGCGGCCCGGCCATCTCATGGCAATCACGCTCCTGACCCTGCTCGTGTGGTTTCTGTATGCCGAGATGACGTACACGGCGTTCTTCGCCTTCAGCAGGATGGTGAACCTGGACTTCGCATCGGCGATCGTCGTCCTGGCGGTCGCGAGCGTCGGCGTCGCCATCCCGACCCCGGGAGGCACCGGGAGCTATCACGTCTTGACGTCGCAGGCGCTGACAAAGCTTTTTGGCATCGATGCTCCTTCGGCGCTCAGTTATGCGACACTCACGCACGCGATGAGCTTCGTGCTGGTGTCCATCATCGGCGGCTATTATCTGCTGCGTGATCAGGTGGCGATCACTGATGCCATCAGACTTCCGGGGAAGAACAACACCAAATGAACAAGGCGGTTGCACTCATCGCTGTGGGGTGCTGGATCTGTGGCGCTGCTCCGGCACATGGGCAGGAGGAGACATTGGCGGCGATGCCTCCGCTCTCAGAACGGGTGACGATTGCCGGCGGCATGGCGGTCTCCTACATTTCCGCCCCGGATGTCGTCGGCCTCATCGATTTCACGCCGGGCGCCGAGGAACAACTGCCGGCCTACAAGACCGGCATCCAGTTCTTCGGGCTTATCACCGTCCCGATGTTTCCGAAGTGGACGGTGAAGGCGGAATACTCGTACCTGCTCGCATCCTACAACATCTCTTCGGAATTCGGCCCGGGTGGATCGGTGGACTACACGCTCACCGCGAATCTTCCCAGCGTGATCCTGCAGTATATCCTTGTCGACAAACCGGAGTACACCGTACGGATCGGTGCCGGCGTGGGCTATCATTTCGGCAAGCTCTCGACCACGTTCTTCGGGCAGGAACTGGACTACACGGCGACCGGCATCGGAACCGTCCTCGAGATCGAAGGAATGACCGCCGTGAGCGAGCACATTTTTGCGCTGCTCGGCGCCAATCTGCGGTGGGAATGGATCGGCACGCTGAAAGATCCCCACGGCCACGAGCCGACCTACGTCTCAAGCTCCACGACGATGACGATGTTCGCCCCGAGTGTCAAGATAGGTTTCGCCTATGCCCTGTAATGTTCAACCGATGATGGAGAGAAGATCATGAAGCAACGATGGATGTGCACAACGCTTGCGCTGGCTCTGGTGATGGGTGCGGGTCAGGTCTGGCCGCAACAGGACGCGGCAAAATCGCAGGGGAAGCCGGCAAAACAAATCCAACAATCCACCACATCGCAAAAGAGACCAACCGTGAAAGAAACACCGCTCGGCATCATCGAAATCGAGCTCTATGTCAATGATGCCCCCAAGACGACGGAGAACTTCATCAAGCTGACCGAACGGAAATATTTCAACGGCATTATTTTCCACCGGGTGTCGAAAGGGTTTGTGATTCAAGGCGGCGATCCGACAGGGACCGGGTCGGGCGGTAAGAGTATCTGGGGGAAGGAATTCGCCGACGAGCTGAACCCCCAGGCGGCGTCGTTCAAGGCCGGCTATCTCCGCGGCGTCGTCGCAATGGCGAACCGCGGTCCCAACACGAACACGAGCCAGTTCTTCATCATGCTCGCGGACAACAAGACCATGCCGAAGAACTACACGATCTTCGGCAAGGTCGTGAGCGGCATGGAGGTGGTGGACCGCATCGGCGCCGCGGACATTATCCCGGGGATGGGGCCGACCGACGGCCGGCCGGTCAACGACTACGTCATGAAAAGCGTCTCGATCGTGAAGATGCCTGATGGACAACCGCATGCGAAGATCGAGGTCGTGGAGCGCGAAGCCTCAAAAACGCCGGCAGGAAAGTAGTCATGGCGCGCTCGCAGAGAGCAACCCCCGCGGAGTTCCACCCACCGGGGAAGGACACGCTCGCTCCGGTTTACCTCCTTCACGGGGAGGAAGACCTTCTCTGCGATGAAGCGCTCCAAGCGATCCTGGATGTGGCCGTGCCGCCCGAGCACCGGAGCTTCAACCTGGACGTGGTGCAGTGGGGCGAGACCGATGTCACCGACATCATCGGGCGCGCTTCAGCGTTCCCGATGATGGCGGACCGTCGCGCTGTCGTGGTGAAGGATATCGCGAAGCCCACGGACGACGATGTGAAACGTCTCACCTCGTATGTCGAGAACCCGGTCGAGACGACGGTCCTGATCCTGACCTCGTCGAAAGTCGATACGCGGAAGAACCCGTTCGCCGCGATCCAACGCGCGGGCACTGCATTCAAGTTCGACGTGCTCAGGGACTACCGGCTTCCCGGGTGGATTTCCCGACGGCTGGCCGCCAAGGGACGATCGATCGAAGAAAACGCCGCTGAACTTCTCGCGTCGTTTGCAAGTCCTTCTCTCCGGGATCTCGACCAGGAGCTCGAGAAGCTCGTCACCTACGCCGGCGACAGAACGGTACTCACCATCGAGGATGTTTCCGCCGTCGCGGGGATCTCCAAGGAACACAGCATATTCGGCCTCCAGCATGCGATAGCCTTCGACGAACCCGCTCGGGCCGTGGAGATCCTCACCAGGATGATTCATGATGGCAACGGCGCTCCGTATTTCGTCGTCATGCTCACCTTGTTCTTCTCCACCGTGCGGCGTCTTCACGACTACCGGCGGAAGAAAATGTCGTTGGAAGAGATCGCGAGCGAGCTTCAGCGAAATCCGTTCACGCTGAAGGATGCCTTTGAGGCAGCGAATCGGTTCAGCGTTCAGCAGGTGGAGAAGGCCCTGGGATTGCTTCTTGGCGTGGATGACAAGGTGAAGCTCGGCGGGGATGATCTCACGCTTCTGCAGACGATGCTGATCGAACTGTTCGAACCTTCACCCGATATTCCGTAATGGCCGTCGCCTTCATTATCGGATCTCCCTCTCCGTTGCAGGTCGTCGTCGGTGTCCTCGGCGCGTGTACGGTCTCCTGGGCCTCCTATCGATTGCGATTCCTGACCGCCGGCGGGGCAGGTGTGCAATGGTTCATCGGGGTGATTGTCTTCGGATGCGGAGGTTGGCCGGCAACGGTTCCCATACTGGCGTTCTTTGTCGTTGCGAGCGCGCTCTCGAAATTCGCCGACGCTCGCCGCCACCCCGTGCAATTCAACGGGAAGGGGTCGACGAGAGATGCGCTTCAGGTCCTTGCGAACGGCGGCATTGCCGCCGGATTGATTCTCCTGGGGCTCGTGGTCCACGATCAGAGAGTATACCTGGCGTACGTGGGTGCACTTGCCGCAGCATCCTCAGACACGATCGCCACGGAGATCGGAACACTCTACGGGAAACGGCCGCGCCTCATTACCACGGGCCAGATCGTGGAAAGCGGGACCTCAGGCGCGGTAACACTCCCGGGGCTGCTTGGCGGCCTGGGAGGGGCCGGCCTTCTTGTGATCTCGGCACTGCCGTGGCTGGGGGGAGCGGTCAAGACGTCGCCCGTGGTGCCGATCTTCGCAGGGTTTTGTGGTGGTCTCGTTGATTCTGTTCTCGGCTGTTCGCTGCAAGCCCGGTTTGTCTGTCACGTCTGCGGTAAAGGGACGGAGAGCCCGATCCACTGCAATGCGCCGACCCGGCACGTACGCGGCCTTCGTTCGTTGACCAACGATGCGGTGAACATCGTCTGCACGGCAGTGGGAGCGGCGAGTTGCGTACTCCTCTCTTGACTTCCGTGGAGCATAGCGGTAAATTAGCGCTGTCATTTTCAGTCCCCACCCTCCATTTCTAGCAGGAGACGATCATCATGCCTCGCATCAACTTGAAAGATCAGGATCCTCTTCCCCCGACGCCGGATGAATCAGGCGGAGGTACGCCGCCGGTACCCGATGGATTCGGCGAGGAACCGAGCAAGAAAACCCCCTGGCTTATTTTTGCAGCGCTCGTTCTGGTTGCTGCAGTGGCAGTCGTTTTCCTGAATCAGAAGAACGTAATCCACCTGTGGGGGCGCAAGACTCCCCGTGTTGTCGAGGCTCTGCCGGAGCCCGCTCCGGTGACCACCAATGATTCCGCTGCGATGGCGATCTCCGCTGCCGGCGGCACAACCCCGTCAACGACGTCCAAGGCGAATCCTTCGACATCGAAGGCCGCCGTCGAAAAACCTTCAACGAAGACCCACAAGGAAACGCCCGCGACTGCCGCTCCGCCGGTTTCTCAGCCTCCGAAACATGAACCGAGCCATCCGGCGGAAGTTGCCGCGCCATCTACAGGTTCGGGCGCCGGTGCGTTTGCTGTGCAGATCTCAGCGTGGCCGGGGAAGAGCCGGGCCGACGCCATCGCCGCCGAGATCAGCGAGAAGGGGTTCCACGCATACGTCATTGAAGGGCTCGTGAATGGAACCACCTGGTATCGCGTGCGGGTGGGGAACTATGGTACATCGAAAGAGGCGACGAGCGCGATCGCGGCGCTTGGAGAAAAAGGATATGCAGGTGGTATCGTGGTGAAGGCCGAAAAGTAGTTCGGCGTTCACGACATCAGCGTCGCGAAGGTTCTGTTAGAGAAGTATTTTGCCGGGGTTCAGGATCCCGGCGGGATCGAACGTCTTCTTGATGGCCGCCATCAGACGACGTTCGGTCTCCCCGATGGCGAGGGGGAGATAGTTCCGTTGTGAATAACCGATTCCGTGCTCGCCCGAAATCGTTCCGCCCAGTTCGACCGTGAGGCGAAAGATTGCGCGGATCGCATCATCAAGCTGGCGGCTCCAGGCATCATCCGTGAGATTGCCCTTGAGGATATTGACGTGGCAATTTCCATCGCCTGCGTGCCCGTAGCAGATTGCCGTTATTCCAAACCTGCCGCAGATCTCCTTCACTCCCTTCACCAGTTTCGGAAGCTCCGCTCTCGGCACAACGGTGTCCTCTTCTTTGTATGCGGAGATTGATTTGACCGCCTCCCCAATGCTCCGTCGCAGCGCCCAGATATCGGCGACTTTGACAGGATCGTCCGCCAGCACAACATCCGTCGCACCGAACTGCTCCACGACTTCCGCAACCGTTCCCAGCTGGTCCATGAGAAGATCTTCGTTGTTGCCGTCCACCTCGATGAGCAGTTGTGCCCCGGCGTCTCCGTTCGGCCAGCTCTTGCTCAGCTTTGCTTCGGCCGCCTTGACGGCTGCGCGTTCCATGAACTCCAGCGCGGATGGCGTGATGCCCCGCTGAAAAATCGCCGCGACAGCCGATGCCGCGGATTCCAAGGAGTCGAAAGGAACAAGCACGAGCCTCCGGTGATGGGGAAGGGGGATCAACTTCATCCGGATCTTCGTGATGACGGCGAGCGTTCCTTCGCTTCCGACCAGGAGTTGCGTGAGATTATAGCCCGTGGAATTTTTCAAGACGCCGGCGCCGGTGCGGATGATTTCGCCGCTCGGCAGGACGGCTTCCAGCGCGAGGATGTAGTCGCGCGTAACTCCGTACTTGACTGCCCGCGGACCTCCGGCGTTCTCGGAGAGATTGCCCCCCAGGTGGCTCGTCCCACGCGATGAAG
This sequence comes from Bacteroidota bacterium, assembly GCA_035506295.1. Lineage (GTDB taxonomy): Bacteria > Bacteroidota > Ignavibacteria > UBA10030 > UBA6906 > DATJPR01. The sequence goes on from DATJPR010000060.1 coordinate 31,916, forward strand.
GATCCGGAGGATAGAAAAGCCCGAGCTTCTCCACTTCCTCCTGCAACCGTTGCGTTGTCACCCCTGGTTCGACTTCGGCCTGAAAATTCTGCGGGTCGATCGAAAGGATCTTGTCGAACCGTTCCATCGAGAGACAGATGCCGCCATGAATGGGCAGCGCCCCCCCCGAAAGCCCGGTGCCGCCTCCCCGCGGAGTCACCGGAACTCCCGATGCGGTCGCAATCCTCATGATCTCGGCAATCTCCTGCGCGGTCGCAGGTTTTACGATGACGTCGGGGGGAAATACATAGTCCTCGGTCTCGTCTTTTCCGTACAGCGAGAGAGCGTCCGGATCAGCCAGAACCCTGTCAGGACCGAGTAACGACTGCAATTTCTGAATGACTTCAGGGGATGCTTTGCGATAGTCAGTCATGGGCTCCCAATGCCGTCGATGGATGAGAAGACGGGAACGTCATTGTTGTTGCCCGGCATCGATGTGTTCCGGGAACAGCTCGAACTGCGCGTAGCGCTCAGGATTCAGATACTCTTTCGCCGCATCCTGTACCAGCGCGGGAGAGAGGCTTCGAATCAACGCGCTGTAGGTCAGGATCTGGCCAGGGTCGATGTCGTTCTCGAGACAGAATTCCATCGCGTTGAGCCAGAACGTGTTCTGTTTGAGGTTGACCTCTCGTTCGCGAAGATTCATTTCCCGCACCTTCTCCACGGTGGGGGCGTCGGCCGGGAATCGTTGGAGCGAATCGATTGCGTCAAAGGTCGCGCGCGTCAATTCCTGCACGCGGTTCGGCGCGCAGCCGAAGGAAATGGAGAACTGGTACCGTTGCACGGGTATGCGGATCGGAACGCCGCTCACACGAACACCGTACGTCCCCCCTTTGTCTTCCCGGAGGTTTTGACGGAGCTTGATCGTCAAGACCTGGGCCAGCGCGTCCAGGGCGAAGCGATGTTCGCGCGTCCACTCAAAGGGCCCGGTGAATACGATGCGGACCTGACTCTTTTGTTCGATCCCCCGGTGAACGTCCTTCTGCACCTTCCCCGAGGGAGGCCGGATTCCGAGATCGTGCCACGTCTCTTGCCGGAAGGTGGAGGGGAGGGAGGCCACGTATGTCGTCAGGAGCGATTCCATCGACGCCACCGTGAAGTTGCCCACGAAGACGAACGTGAACTCGCTCGCATTGGCAAATCGATCTTTGTAGATCGCCAGCGATTTCTGGAGGTTCAGCTCCTGCAGCATTGACAGGCTGAACGGACGGCGTCGGAAATTGTGCTGCGACATCGTCACTTGCATGGTGTCGTCGAACGCAGCCTCCGGCCGGGCATTCCTGTTCTCGAGGTATGCGCGCGTTCGCGCCAGGTACGAAAGAAACGCGGTCGAATCAGCCCGCGGGGAGGTAAAATAAAGATAGACCAGCTGGAAGAGCGTCGTGAGATCCTTGGGCGAGGCACTCCCGCCCAAGCCCTGCGAGAGCTCACTGATGTACGGCGAAACCTGGACCACCGTTCCCGTGAGCTTCTTCTCGAGCGCCGTCTTATCGAACGACCCCAGGCCGGATTCCTGAAGCAGTCCGCAGGCCGTGGCAGCAGCTAGGTAATCGGAGTCCGGCACAAGCGAGCTCCCGCCGTTGCTGAACGCACCAAATAGGACTTCATCATTCTTGAATTCCGTCGGCTTGAGGTAGACCTTCACGCCGTTCGACAACGTCAACTCGGTGACGCCGATATCCTGCCGTTCACTCCGGGAGACGACCGAACCGGGCGTGGGAACAGTCTTCAGGAGCGGCTCGGAGGTGACGACGTCCTGATATGGAGCGACCTCGGCATGGTCGACGTCGTTCAGGATTTTCGCGAGGGCCGTGGTGTCCGGAATTGTCGCAGCGGACTTTTCGGGAGCGCTGATGGTCACAACGCGGTTCTGGCGCTCGATCCACTCGGGAGCCAGGGCGTTCACTTCCGAAAGGGTGATCTCCGGGAGGAAGCGCTTGTACAGGTCGTATTCATAGCTGATCCCGGGAACGGGTTCATCGTTGAGAAAATGCCTGATCAGTTCGTCCGCAAGTCTTCCCGATTCTGTTTTCGTCCGTTCATTGTACGCCGTTTCAATCCCGCGGAGGAGATCGCTCTTGGTGCGATCGAGTTCGGTCTGCGTGAAGCCGTATTTCAAGACCCGGGCGGCTTCAGTGATGATGGCCTGCAATCCTCTTGCGACGCCACCGTCTTTGACCCCGGCGCCGAGAGTGAAGGCGTTCTTCGTACGGACGAAACTCCCGCCACCGCCATACGCGTACAGGAACGGCGGATCGGCCTGCCTCGCGATTTCCTGGAACCGTTCGTTCAACATCTGGTTGAACAGCGCCTCCACCAGCGATCTCCGGTAGTCGCGGACCAGCGTATCCGACTCGATCGGCTGGAGATAGTATACGTCCACCGAGGTCAGCGTCGCCTCTTTGTCGGTGGCGATGGCGTAAAGTGTGGCCTTGTGATCGGGGACAGGATAGAGTGGTCGTACGCGTTCCGCCGTTCTGTTCGGAATCCCCGAGAAGTTCTGCTTGATGAGATGTTCGATCTGCGATTTGTCGAAGTCCCCGACGGCGACGACAGCCATCAGATCGGGCCGGTACCAGTCGTTGTAGAACCGGCGCAACGTGTTGTGGTCAACGTTCCGGATGATGTCCGGCTTCCCGATCGGCAGCCGTTCCGCGTAGCGTGAGCCGTCGAAGATCACTGGAAATTCCTTGTCTCGCAAACGCGCGTCTGCCCCCCGTCCGAGCCGCCACTCTTCCAGGATCACGCCCCGTTCCTTGTCGATTTCCGTGTCGTCGAACGAGACGAGGTGCGCCCAGTCCCCGAGGATCTCAAACGCCTTGTTGAGGATCGACGGAGTGTCCGTCGGCACCTGGAGCATGTAGACGGTCTCGTCGAAACTGGTGTAGGCGTTCAGGTCGGCGCCGAAACGCACGCCCACGGATTCCAGATAGTTGATCAAATCATTCTTCGCGAAGTTTTTCGTCCCGTTGAATGCCATGTGCTCGACAAAGTGCGCAAGCCCCTGTTGGTCGTTGTCCTCAAGGATCGAACCCGCATTCACGACCAGCCGCAGCTCCGCCCTTTTTTCCGGTTTGTGATTCAAGCGGATAAAATAGGAAAGCCCGTTCGCCAGCCGGCCGGAGACAATTGAAGTGTCGAGAGGGAGGGGAGAAGAAAGAGGAATCGTCGACGCCGGTTGCGCCGGCGCGACGGCTGATGGCAGGCTGCACGCCAGCATCAGGGCAATCCATGCCGCGAAAGGACGGTTCATACGCGTGGTCTCTGAGACTGTGAAGAAACGAGCGGCGTCCGCTTCTAGGAGAGCTGCCGGAGGTTGTTGGTCAACTTCTCGAGGTTCCGCTCGAACGACGCCTGCTTTTCTCTTTCTTTCTCAACAACGTCCCGGGGAGCCCGGTTCGTGAAACTCGGATTCCCGAGCTTGGTTTTCACTGCGTTCAGGAGGCCCGAAAGCCGCTCGATCTCCCTTTGAATACGCGACCGTTCGACGTCGAGGTCGATCAGGCCTTCCAACGGGACGAAGAAATCCTCACCGTCGACGACGGCGCTCGCGGCATGCCGCGGGTTCGCCCCCGCGGCGATAAAGGAGAGCCCCGAGACCCGGGCGAGCCGACGCAGGTAGCCTTCGTAGCGCCTGAACATCTCCTCGGGATGGGCAGGGCTGGTCCGGATGACCAGACTGATCTCCCTCGACGGCGCGATCTCCATCTCGCTCCGTATCTGCCGCACCCCTTCGATGGCCCGCTGGAAGAAGTCCATTTCCTGTTCCACGGACGGATCGATCAGCGACTTGTCGGCGCGCGTCTGCTGCGCCCGCATGATGGACATCCCCTCGTCCCTCTGCCGCATCGTCTGCCACAGCTCTTCGGTGACGAAGGGCATCAAAGGATGCAGAAGCCGGAGCGCGGAGTCGAACACATCCAGTGCACGCGTCATGACGGACCTCTTCACCTCGGCCGGCTCATCACCGTAGAAGCGCGACTTCGCCATCTCGACGTACCAGTCACAGAAGTCATGCCAGATAAAACCATACAGGGCCTTTGACACTTTGTTGATCTCGTAGACTTCAAGGGCCTGCTCGACTTCGAGAATCGTAGAATGCAGTCGCGACAGAACCCACCGGTCGGCGAGATCGCAATGGTCGGTGTTGAATTCCCCCGGACCCGTTGCGTCGCCCAGCTCTGCGCGGTTCATCAGGAGAAAGCGGCCGGCGTTCCAGATCTTGTTTGCGAAATTCCGGCCGATCTCATTCTTCTCTTTGGAGTAGAGAATATCCTGGCCGAGCGGTGCGAGAAAGAGGATCGTGAAGCGCACGGCGTCGGCGCCATATTCCTCGATCAGCTGCAACGGTTCGGGCGAATTGCCGAGGGACTTCGACATCTTCCGTCCCTTGTCGTCGCGGACGAGCGACGTAAAATAGACGTCATCAAACGGGATGTTCGCCTTCAGCTCGCCGCTTCCGGTGAACCGCGGGCCGAAGTGAAGTCCCGCCATGATCATGCGCGCAACCCAGAAAAAAATGATGTCCGGCGCCGTTACGAGCAGATCGGTCGGGTAGAAGTACTTCAGGTCAGCCGACTTTCCTGTCTTCGAGTCGAGCGGCCAATCATGGACGGAGAACGGCCAGAGCCATGACGAGAACCACGTGTCGAGAACATCCTCATCCTGCCGGAGGGCTGATCCGCCGCAATGCGGGCACTGCTGTGGGGCGGTACGGCTGACAATGGGCCTGGCGCATTCCGGGGTCTTGTTCTCCGATGCTTCACAATACCATACAGGGATTCGATGCCCCCACCAGAGCTGACGCGAGATGCACCAGTCGCGGATGTTGGTCATCCAGTTCACGTACACTTTCGTCCACCGGTCCGGAAAGAAGCGGATGGTCCCGTCCTCCACGACACGCAGAGCCGGCGCTGCGAGAGGCTTCATCTTCACGAACCACTGGTCCGAGAGAAACGGCTCGATGACGGTGTCACATCGATAGCACTTGCCGATGGTGTTGGTGTAGGGTTCGACCTTCTCCAGGAATCCTCTGGCCTCGAGGTCCGCTACGACGCGCTTGCGTGCCTCGTAACGGTCGAGGTTGCGGTACGGCGGCGGCACGGCATCGGTCGTCCTGGCGGAAATATCGAAGATGGTGATCTGCTCGAGATTGTGGCGTTGCCCGATCCAGTAATCATTCGGGTCGTGCGCCGGGGTAACCTTTACCGCGCCTGTTCCGAAGGCGGCATCGACAAAATCATCGGCAAGAATGGGAATCACCCTGTCCGTCAGCGGGAGCTCCGCAAATTTCCCAAGGAGAGGGGCATAGCGTTCGTCCTTCGGGTTGACGGCGATTGCGGTGTCGCCCAGCATCGTCTCCGGTCGCGTGGTGGCAACGGTGAGCGAGTCGTGCGTGCCGTGAATGGGATAGCGGATGTACCAGAGTTTCCCCTGCTGTTCCGCGTAGGCAACCTCATCGTCGCTGATTGCCGTGTGATCTTTCGGGCACCAATTGACAATGTACTTCCCGCGGTAGATAAGGCCCTCTTCGTACAGACTGACGAAGACTTCCCGGACCGCGTTGGAAAGCGTCTCGTCCATCGTGAACTTCTCTCGCTCCCAATCGCACGATGACCCGAGCGTCCTCAACTGCTTGATGATCACATCGCCGTATTGCTTCTTCCATTCCCAGACGCGTTCGACAAATTTCTCTCGTCCGAGATCGTGCCTGGTCTTCCCCTCTTTCCCGAGGGCGCGCTCGACGACGTTTTGCGTTGCGATGCCTGCATGATCCGTTCCCGGGACCCAGCATGCTTCAAACCCGGTCATTCGCTTGTACCGGATGAAGACGTCCTGGAGCGTGTTGTTCAGGATGTGCCCCATGTGGAGCACGCCCGTGACATTCGGAGGAGGGATCACGATCGTGTAGGCGGGCTTGTCGGGGTTGACACGCGCATGGAACAGCCCACGGCGCTCCCAGGAGGAATACCACTTCTGTTCGACTTCCGCCGGTTCGTAGGTCTTGGCCAGTGTACCCGGGTCGCTCACAGGACAACTCCGTCATGGATGTGGAGGATGCGCCATCCCCCGGGTGCCGCGTCAGCGCACGACAAATTGTCGCTCAATCGTGCAGGAGTTGCCTGCCCGGTCGCTGCAACGCATCATGAAGCGGTGGGAACCACGTTCAAGCGGGGCGCTGGATTGGTACTGCACGCGGCGATGCTCGCCGTCGATGTAGGGGATGACTGGCGTTGAGTCAATGTACAGCTTCAGGCTCTCATATTCAACGCCGGAAAGGTTGTCCGTGATGCGGAAATCAATGGAGGCCGGACGGTTTCTGCGCGCTCGGATGGAGAGTCGGCCCACGCGGGGAGGAATCGTGTCCGGCCGGACGCTCAGCGTCCCCAACGTCTGGGTGAGACGGCCCCGCAACACACCGCCATCGCCCGCAGAGCGCTTTGACAGGAATCGCAGGGCTGCACGATTCCGGAAAAACAGGGACGAGTGCTGAAGCGTGGAATCCGTGCGGAGCCGGACGGTCAATCCGTCGGCGAGAACAAAGAGCCGCGGCGACAATGCATACGCCGGAGCACTCTCCGAGCCGACAGATTCCACCTGAAGAAACAACGGAGAATACACCGACGTCGAATCAAAGTGGATCGCCAACGCTCCTCCGTCAAGGAGGTAATCACCGGAACCGCCTGGCACGATCGGATACACTGCGAACGAATCGTCTGCGGCCGTTTCCGAGCCGTCGACGCCGGCCCGCACGGAAATCCTGCGGGTTCCGGCCACCAGGGGATTGAGATGGACCGACCCCTGATAGGAATCCACATCAAGCGGGAAGAGAGGGATTGTCCGATCGTGATCGCCTTCCTGCAGGGACGCAGAAGGCGGGATGGTGAATATCCCCCGGGAGCTCACGCGCACCTGCAGGATGTCATTCGAAAGATCGTGAGCAATCGTCAATCCACCTCTGCCGGCGCCGGAAGTTTCGATCGGGAATATGCGTGGCACGGAGCGTTGACCCCATCGTCCGATCGCGGTAATCTTCACCGCCCTGCAATTGCGAACAGGGGCGCTGAGCGTCACATCGGTGTTCCCCGATTTCGCGGCGAGAGAGACGAGGACCTTTGTCCATCGGCCCGATGTGCCAAGGAACGATTTCTCGAGCCGGGCGACATTTGCAGGATCAGGCATGTGCACCCGGATAGAGTCGCCAATACGTTCGGCGGTCAACATCGGAATCGTGGCGATAACCAGAATGCCGGTCACCTCCGCCGTGTTCCCCGCGATGTCGGCAACGACGATGCGCAATCGATGCTCGCCCTCCGGCAGGAATTCCGGTCCCACGGTGCCGCCGTTGGCCGGGTCCCCGTGATAGAAGGGGAGCGGTGCGCCGATCCCTCCATACAACTTCTCGAATCGTCCCACTCTCCGGTCTACCAGACGCCAATCATAGGCTTCGCCCACCAACTGCGCGTTTTCCAGGGGTGCACGATCGTGGACGCATTCGATCCACAGTGTGCCGTCGATGAACATCCGAATGCTGTAGACCCCCCGACGGAAGCGCATGTCTGCCGTCGGATCCCATGTGTCGACAGCTATCCCGCTCCGGCCGGAGATGATCAACGGTCGGGGCAGCCGGTAGACGCCTGACCGTTCGGGCCGAAGCGACATGACGCGTTCATCGCGATTGATCGACCCCTCGGGCTGAATACCGACGGGGATAACGGCCACCTTGGCGATGATTGGCGTGATATGGTCCTGGGCCAGAAGTTTCGGCGAAAGCTGCGGATTGAGCGGTTCCTGATTCGGATCCCGGATTTCAACGTGAAGATGAGGCGTGCCGATGCCGGTGTCGCCGGTGTACGCGATGACATCGCCTTGTTTCACCGGATACTGGCCGGGAAGGAATTCCAAATCGACGGGATACTGGTCGAGTCGTTGCTGTTCCGCCTCGACCAGTTGCTCCAGCTTCGGCGCAAAGAGGCTGAGATGAGCGTACGCCGTCATGTAGCCGTCGGCGTGCTGGACTATCATGAACTTGCCATACCCGCTCGGATAGATCCGGATCCGTTTGACAAACCCGTCGCGCATGGCAAAG
>DATJPR010000061.1:0-8529 GCA_035506295.1 Bacteroidota bacterium
AACCAAAGACGACCGGCGGCTCATGCCCGGGTGCTGCTTCTCCATCGAACCGGGGATTTACCTGGAAGGGGAGATGGCGGCCCGCTCGGAGATCAACATGTTCATCAAGGCTGATGGCACCGCGGAGGTAACGGGTGAAAAGCAGGAGGAAATTGTCCTGCTGCCATGACCGCCGCCGCGCCGGTGGCTTCGTGCAGCATCCGGTCCGCTTCTCTTTCAATCAAGGAATCCGACTTTGACATTCCGGGAACGTCTCACAAAGGGATTTCACAGGGTCTTCTGGGTGGCCAACGTAATGGAGCTGTTCGAGCGGTTGGCCTATTACGGACAGGCGACGATCCTCACAATCTACCTTACGAATCATCTCGGCATGTCTGTCATCGATGCCGGAAAGCTCTCGTCGGTGTTCGGTGGCCTGCTCTATTTCCTGCCCATCTTCGCGGGCACGCTTGCGGACAAGTTCGGCTATCGCAGGGCGTTCATGGCCGCGTTCTCTCTTCTCGCCGTGGGATATTTCCTGATCGGATCGACGGGGATGCACGCGTTCAACGGAGTCTACGCGGGCATGTCGGTCTTCTGGGTCCTGGTGCCGATCGTGATGATTACCGCGTTCGGCGGCTCCTTCATCAAGCCGTCGGTGCTCGGGACCGTGGCGGTGACGTCGAAACCCGACACGAAGTCGCTCGGCTTCGCACTCTACTATATGATCGTCAATATCGGGGCGTTCCTCGGTCCGGTCATCGCCAACATCGTAAGAAAGAATGCAGGGATCGAATACGTCTACCTTGTCTCGGCCGCAAGCTGCGCGCTGATGTTTCTCGTGAATCTGTTCTTCTATCGCAACGTGCCCGACCCCGAGGTGAAGGTGGTCGAGTCGATGGGGAAGAAGTTCCTCAATATGTTCATCGTCCTCGCGAACATGCGCTTCATCCTGTTCCTTCTCATCTTTGCCTTCTACTGGGTGATGTTCTGGGCCGGGCTGTACATCATCATCCCGCTGTACGTCACGGACTACATTGACAAGAACGCCAACTTTGAAATCATCCTTGCCACCGGCGCGGCGACAATCATCCTGTTCCAGCTTCTCGTCAACTCGCTGACAAAAGGACTGCCGACGAAGACCGCCATCGTCATCGGGCTAGGCGTCTCTTCCTTGAGCTGGCTCATCATCGCCGTCCAGCCGACGATCCCGTCGATTGTCGTCGCCCTCGTCGTCTGGTCGATCGGCGAGATGATCCAGGCGCCGCGGTACTACGAATATATTTCAGACATCGCTCCACCCGGTCAGCAGGCGCTGTTCCAAGGGTACGCGTTCCTTCCCATTGCCATCGCCTGGTTCACCGGCGGAATGTTCGGCGGATGGTTGTACACGGTCGCGAGAGACTCGGGCGCGCCGGTCATCGTCTGGTTTACGCTGTTCGGCATCGGCGTGGCGGCAACCGTCTTCATGGTGCTCTACAATACCTTTGCGGCGGCGAGAACCATCCCGGGAGTGGAGGGCAAATGAGAACCCTGCTCGGTGTCATCCTCGTCCTGTTCGTAAGCATCTCGCAGGTCATGGCTCAAGCGTCGCATCCGGCCTTGCCGGACGCGGAAACTATTCTGCGGAACGTCGAACACCAGTATGCGGGTATCAACGATTACACGGTGACGCTCGAGATCTCTGTGAACGTCGAACGGCTGAAGGTTCCTCCTTCAAAGGTCACCATGTACTTCAAACAGCCGGACAAGGTGCATTTCAGCGCTCAGGGCTTTGCCATGGTGCCGAAACAGGCGGTGGCGTTCAACTTCGAGCGACTGCAGGAGAGATACGATATCGAGAAGGGCGTCGAGATCGATACGGTGAACGGGCGGACGGAATACCGGCTCATCCTTCTTCCGAAGAACGACAAAACCAAACTCCGGCGTGTGCAGTTGTACGTCGATCCTGAGCGATGGGCACCGGATTCGCTGCGCATTCCCTCACTCGATGGCCGCGTGATGGCCGCGGGTATCCGGAACCAACAGGTGGGCGACCGCTGGCTGCCCGCGGAAGTCACCGTCACGTTCGGCACGGCCTCCGGCGACAGTTCCGTCGTCAACGTCCTGGAGGAGGTTGCTCCAGGTCGGCGTCAACCCCCGGCACGTGGAGGTTCCGCCACCATCCGGTATTCCGACTACCGGATCAACACCGGTTTGAGCGACGATCTTTTCAAGAACGAGACGGAACAACAAGGGCGGTAGGAGAACTCACAGTCGATGGCTTCCCGCGACGCACATCCGCAGGTGTCACTTTCCGAAGTGCACAGCAGTGTCCCGATCCCGAAGGACGTGGGCACGCTGAAGCGCCTTCTCGCGTTTGTGGGGCCGGCTTATCTCGTCAGCGTCGGCTACATGGACCCCGGGAACTGGGCGACCGACCTCGAAGGCGGGGCGCGGTTCGGCTATCAGCTGATCTGGGTCCTCCTGATGTCGAACATCATGGCGGTCGTTCTCCAGACGCTCGCGGCGAGGATGGGGATCGTGACCGGCCGGGACCTCGCCCAGGCCTGCCGGGAAAACTACCCGCGTCCCGTCGTTGTCATCCTGTGGATCATGTGCGAGATCGCCATTGCCGCATGCGACCTGGCAGAGGTGCTTGGGACGGCGATAGGGCTGAACCTGCTCTTCGGCCTCCCGCTGGTCTATGGCGTGATCATCACGGGGTTCGACACGATGCTCTTTCTTGCGATCCAGCATTTCGGGATCCGCAAAATGGAGGCCATGATCCTCGTCTTCATCGGCACGATCGGGGTCTGCTTCGGCATCGAAGTCTTCCTGTCGAAGCCGGACTGGGGCGGCATGATCCAGGGCTTTGTCCCGCGGCTGACGGCAGACAATCTCTTTATCGCCGTCGGGATTCTGGGCGCGACGGTGATGCCGCACAACCTCTACCTGCATTCGGCTCTTGTGCAGACGCGCGCAGTCGACCAATCGATCGAAGGGAAGCGGATCGCCTGCAAATACAATTTCATCGACACCGCGATTGCGCTGAACGGCGCATTCCTGATCAACGCTGCGATCCTGATTGTCGCCGCCGCGGTGTTCTTCCGGCATGGCATCATCGTGACGGAAATCCAGCAGGCGTACCAGCTTCTCTCCCCCCTGCTCGGAACGATTCTTGCAAGCGGCCTTTTTGCCGTCGCCCTGATCAGCTCAGGGCAGAGTTCGACCGTCACCGGGACATTGGCGGGGCAGATCGTGATGGAGGGGTTCATGCAGTTCAAGATCCGCCCCGTACTCCGACGACTGCTGACCCGGCTTATCGCGATCGTCCCTGCGGTGATCGTCATCGCCATGAAGGGCGAGACCGGATCGTACGATCTGCTCATCATCAGCCAGGTGGTCTTGAGCATGCAGCTGCCGTTTGCCGTCATCCCGTTGATTAAGTTCACGGGGGACAGGAGGCTCATGGGGGTGTTTGCCAACGCGTCATGGGTCAAAGTCCTCGCGTGGGCGAGCGCCTTCGTGATCGCGGTATTCAACAGCAATCTGATCTACAATTCGATCTCACAGTGGATCCTGGAAGCCGGGCCATATGCAATCTGGATCTGGGTGACGGCGGTTCCCTTTGCTATCGGCTGCACCTTGCTGCTGATCTATGTCGCGGTGCCCGCCTCGTGGCGTCTGCCAAAGATGGCGCCGGCGCCCAGGCCCAAGCCTACGGTCGGGTTCCTCGGCGAACAGTACAAGCGGATCGGCGTCGCCCTCGACTTCGGCGCCATGGACACCAAGGTCTTGTCGCATGCGCACTCGCTGGCCTCGTTTCATCACGCTTCGATCTACCTCTTCCATGTGGTCGAAGGGGTTGCAGGGCAGGTCTTCGGGACGCAGGCGTTCGACAAAGAGGCGAGGGAGGACCGCGAGGAGCTTGAGGAGCTGACGGATCAATTAAGCAGAGTGGGGGTCGAGGCGCACTACGAGCTCGGGTACGGCCATGACGTCCCCGACGAAATCGTCCGCCTGTCGAGAGAAAGCGGCGTCGATATTCTGGTCATGGGAGGGCACGGGCATCGCATGGTCGCCGACCTGTTCCTCGGCACGTCGGTGTCCGAAGTCCGGCACAAACTCGAAATCCCCGTTCTCGTTGTTCGGTGACCGGCCGGGGGGCGATCACTCCTCCACGGTTCCTTCCTGAAGCAGGCGATCGTATTCGTTGCTGTATCGTTTCACGGCGGCGGCGATCGATTCCGCAATCTTCTCCTGCCCTTTGTCCGATTTCAAGAACAGTTCGTCCTGCCTGTTGGAGAGGTATGCGGTCTCGATGAGAACGTTCGGCATCGATGCGCCGACGAGCACATAGAACCCCGCCTGCTTCACCCCGCGGTTCGGTATGCCTGCATGCGCTTCCATCTCGCGCTGGAGGAGGTTGGCGAACTCCTCACTGGATTTCACATGCGCACTCTGCGCCATCGTGGTGAGGATGAAGTTCTCGTCGGTGAGGTGCTGGTACTTCTGCTGGTAGTCTTCCTCGAGTTTGATCACGGCGTTTTCCCGTTCCGCGATGGCCACCGCTTCGTCGGTCCTGCCCGGGCGGAGCAGATAGACCTCGAAACCCCGCGTCGGGTTCGGCTTCCGGGGCATCGAATTGCAGTGGATGCTGATAAAGAGCTTTCCTCCCGCTTCGTTGGCGATCGTCCCGCGTTTGTCGAGTTCGACGAACTTATCCGTTGTCCGGGTGTACACGACCTTGACGTTCTTCATCTGGCGCTTGATGATCGCCCCGAGCTTCAGCGCAATCCCGAGCGTGATATCTTTTTCCTTGACCCCGGTGACGCCGACTGCGCCGCCGTCCTTGCCGCCGTGGCCGGGGTCGATCACAATGACGTCGAATGCCCAGCGGTCGTGCTCGCGCGACAGGTCGACGTTCGGCGCCTCCTGCGTCTCATCCTTGCGGAGGATCACGACGAGGTCGCCGTTTCCGGGGTCCCGACTCACTTCATCCTCGACGGATTTCTCCGAGAGTCGGAACGCGAGCTGCAGCGAGCCTTCGAATTGCGTCGCCTCCACTTTCTTGACAAACCCCTCCGGTTTCGTCGCGTTCAGCGCGGCGATGTTCCCCTTCGCTCCGGCGATCGTCAGATAGAGCCATCCCTCCGACGTCACCCAGTGTTCGACATCCGTCAGCGCCGGGGAAAGCGGAACGCGGAGTAACATCCCGTTGGATTTCGTTTCCATCGCGACCGACGAAATCATTGTCCCGGGCACGGTCGGCTCCTCCGTCCCGATCCTCAGCACGTTCCCCGTCGAGTCGATTGCCATCTTCACAGCGACCCGGGACGAGAGCATCGTCAGGAGCTCGGCGAGAGGGGCATAGAATTGCGCTCGTTGCACGATGACGTCACCGGTCAACTGGTACCCGGCAGGAAGACCAAGGGAATCGGTCACCACAAGAAAGGGATTTCCTTTGTTGAGGCGAACCGTGCCGCGATCGACGGAAAAGGTGAACGACTTTGCGCTGGCCTCAACGATCGGAAGGCCCAGCTGGGTTACGAGATCATTGACGGAAACGTATTTTCGCTCGCCCCGCGCGACGGCTTTGATCGTCGAAGGCGGCCGGGATCCGTCGACGAATTCGACCTTAAGCGTTCCTTGCGGTGTCTGTGCGAAGACGGAGGGAGTGCCGAGAAGGAGGATGGTGAGACTGATGCAAAGGGGAGTGCCGCGCTTCATCTCTTAGCGGTAGTTGGTGAATTGAACGGCAAATGGGAGGTCGGCTTTGCGCACCATGGCAATGACCGTCTGGAGATCGTCCTTGTTCTTGCCGCTGACCCGGACCTGATCCTCCATGATCTGCGCCTGCACCCTCACCTTGCTGTCCTTGATCATCTTGACGATCTGCTTCCCGTTGTCCTTGTCGATCCCCACCTGCAGCGTAATGACCTGCCGCATCGTGCCTCCCGCGGCCGCTTCCGGAGTCGAATACTTCAGCGCTTTCAACGGGACGCTGCGCCGGATGAGTTTCTCCTGGAGGACGTCGACCACGCTCTTCAGCTTGAAGTCATCGTCGGACACCACCGTGATCGTCTTTTCCTTCAGTGCCAAATCGATCGAGCTCTTGGAGCCCTTGAAATCGTAGCGCTGCCCGATTTCCTTGCGGGCCTGGTTGATGGCGTTGTCGACTTCCTGCAGGTTCACTTCAGAAACGATGTCGAAGGAAAAGGTATCGGCCATGGGCGGTCAGCGGAATCGTACGTGAAACAGTGCGTGGACGAAGATCTTCAGCATCTCCCACCGCGGAAAACGCGACTGTGCCATGTATTCGTGCCGGATTTCCCGCTGGCTTGCAGTACCGCGCGTGATGATCTGAACGGAAATGGGATGCATGTGGGCGATCGTGCTGTTTCCTCTAATCTATGAAGATCGCGAAGAAAGCACAACCACGGAGGTCGCGGCTCACTTGAGGATCTGCCCCGTCTCCCTGCTCCAGAAAAGCAGATCGAGTTCATCCATGCTGATCCCGGAGCGCTCCGCGAATTGAGCGAATTTCCTCTCGATGGCAAAATACCGCTTCGGGGTCAGCGTCTTCGGAAGAGAGCGGATGACACCGTAGCGTTTGAGGTTCCGGAGAATATGACGGTCCAGGATCGCGAGGTTCAATCGGCCAATGTTCCGGAGAAAGTGCGAGGCCTCCTTCAGGCCGAGGCCGTCGACATGGGCGACGAGCCACGAGCGAAGTTCGACGGAGTCCCGGATTCGCCGGACCGCGGCGGTCACTTCCGGAATCATCGCGCGTGCTTTCCTGATCCGCCCGGCTTTCGTATTGTGGAAACGGATGTAATGGACCTTGTCGCCGAGAAGTTTCGGCAGGGAGAGATCCTCCTTCCGCGCATCGGCCTCGCGGAGACGCAGGAGAACCTTGGCTGCATTGACTGCACTCGACTGCGGGGTCAGGAGGCAATACACCAGTTCGTAGAAATATTCTTCCGGTGGGACGGCGGAGAATTCGGCGAGCCGCGCACGAATCTCCTGCCGCTTGGCGGCGAATTCACTCTGCAATGCATCGAGGTGGAGAACCGACCGTTGCATCATGCGAGAGAGACCCGGGAAGGAATATTCCGGCGGCGAATCACGCGGACCAACCCATCGCGCTCCAGGGAATCGACAATCGGTTCCAGCCGGAGAACATCGTCATGGGAGAATTCGGAAGCGATGAGACGACTGAGTTGAACATACGTCAGACCCGATAGGCGGGGACGCAGGAGCTCGACGACCCTTCCGCGGTAGATCCTCGCCGGGATGCCGCCTCGCGCGGGCTCTCCGACCGATTTCTCGCGAGGTCGGGGTGTCATTCGGCCTGTCGAAGAACAGACCGCACGAACAGGACATCGTTCACAACGTGGCGATCGCGCGGTACAGATCGTCGCCCCGAGATCCATCAGCGCCTGGTTCCAATCGTATGCGCGTCCCCGGGGAAGAACACGGTGCGCCGTGTCCCAGATTTCATTCTCCGGCCGCAGATCCCCGGCGTGGCGCATGCGCCAGAGGACTCGCGACAGGACTCGACGAACGTTCACGTCCACGACAGGAACGTTCTTGCGGAACGCAAACGCCATCATTGCGTGCGCGGTGTATCGCCCGACACCCGGGAGCGCCTGAAGTCCTTCTAGATCGGTCGGCCATCGTCCCTTTCGATGATGGACGATATGCGTCGCCAGTCGGTAGAGCCGTACCGCCCGATTGTTGTACCCCATCCCTTGCCACGCCGCAACGACGTCTCGTTGAGAAGCGGCCGCGAGGCGCCTGACGGTCGGGAAGTGCGCCATGAACCGGGGGTACTTGACGAGCACCCGGTGAACCTGGGTTTGCTGCAACATAACTTCAGAGACCAGCGTGGCGTAAGGCGTGATGCTGCCTCTCCAGGGGAGATTGCGGCCGGTCTCCGTGTACCAGCGAAGGATGCGCCTGTGAAACTGGCGGATGTTGACGCGGGACGGAATCACGGCGAGGACGGCTTGACGTTCATGGATCGGGAGAGCTGTGCGACGGCTTCGCGGTTGCCGTCGAGGATGTCGAGCCCGGCGAGCTCAGAGAGACTGACCCACCTCATGCGTTCGAACGCGTGGTTTGCCGGCTCGCCATCGAACGCCGTCACCGTGAAATAATGCACGCGAAACGCGCCGTCGCTCGTCGCTGTCGCGGAGTCCGGATACGTCCAGTCCTGCGTGTGAAATACTTCCGCCCGAACGACACGAATCGCCAACTCTTCATGAAGCTCGCGGTCGAGCGCCTGGCGGGCGGTTTCTCCCTGCTCCAGCTTCCCGCCGGGGAATTCCCACTTCAACGGATATCGCGCCGTTGCTTTGCGCTGGCACGCAAGGACGAGACCGTTTCGCACGAGGACACCGACGGCAACTTCACGCATTGCACTTCCCGGAGAACTTTGAATTCCCTTAGAATACGGAATTCGACACCGGCTTGTCAAGGGCAAACCCGGTCACGGGCCACTCGTCCCTGCCGGCACGCTGAAACCTCATCGACAACCGTTCCTCCCCTTCGATCGGTTCCATC
>DATJPR010000062.1:0-20373 GCA_035506295.1 Bacteroidota bacterium
CGAAGACGACCAGGCCCGCGTCGTCGAGACGGTACAGAAGTTCTTTCCCTGATTAAACGATCCTGCCTGAAAACACAAAGGGTGCCCGAAAAGGCACCCTTTGTTGTGTGGCCCATCCCTGAAGAGGTCGGGGAATTACCAAAGAAGCATCTGCGCGTCCGAGAACGCATCCGGCGGGAAGTACGGGACATTCTTGCCGCCGATGGTGTACTTGGACAAGGGCGCCGGGATCCCCGGAAGTCCGTCGATGTCGATGTACGGAATGCTGCTGCCTGTCTTTGCATTGATCGCCGTAAGGAATGCGTTCGCAATGACTCCCTGTCCCTTCGGTGTCGGGTGCACGCCATCGAGACTGAACACACCGCCCGAGACGTACGCCGAAGTCAGTTTCAGCGAAGAGCCGGGAGGCGTGTAGCCGGTCGTGTTGATCTGCGCCAACAGGGAGTTGATGTCGACGAGAATGGCATTGTGCGAGGCAGCGAGGGCGGAGATCGTCGCGTTGTACGCTGCGACCTGGCTGCGTGCAAACGTCACTTCATCAGCATCAAGCACGTACTGACCGGGAATGGGCTTCAGCGAACCCCAGCCCGCTTTCGCCAAAGAATCCTGTGGGCATGTCAGCAGAACATAATCCGACGCTGTCAGCTTCTTCACCGATCCCGTCGTGCCGACTCCCGTGTAGGCAAGGAACCCATTCACGCCGGCAACAAAACCAAAGGCGTTGCTCGTTGCTGCATTCAGTTGGGCGGCCTGGGTCGACGTCAGGACGAGTCCTTGCGACGGGATAGTGGTGAAGAACGGAATCGATGTGACATCGGGGATATTCGCCACGACGATCGTTGCGCTGCTTCCTACAGCGGCGCGGAGTGAATCCATCGCCACAGAATACAACCCTGAAAAGAGAAGTGTGGGGGTCGAAGTCGTCGCACCGCCGCTCGTCGCATAGCCCAGCACATCATTGTTGCCAAGCCAGAAGGTGACCAGCGTGGGATGCAGAGCCCTCATCTGCTGGAATTGTGTTCCGAGCCCGCGAAGCGTAGTGGAAAAGAGCGGGTTCGGGACCTGTGCAAACACGGCGGATGCGCACGTGTTCTGGTCCGTCGCGTTCATGAAATCATACAGGAGCGCTCCGGGGATCGCCAGGTTGTTGTAGGGCGCGGCATATGACAGGTTCTCCGGCGAACCGGCCATGGCATGAACATCGGGTCCGATGATGGGTCCGGCCATGCTCAGGATGAGATACCGCGAGGGAATGGTCGTCCCTGAAATGGGGGTGCCGGGATCAGACCAGAGCGGCTGAACGAAAGAGAGCGATGCGCCGCTCATGTTCAACTGCTGTGACATCAGGTTCGGAAAGCTGTACTTCTGTCCCGATTCAAACCAGCCGTTCGATTGGTACCCCGCCGTGATGCTGTTTCCCACAGAGACAAACTGCGTAGCTTTGAGACTCCCGAGCCCGGCAGTTGGACCGGAGGGAGCAGTGTCTTTGCAGCCGAACATCGCCATGGCTGCGATCGCAACGGCGGCACAAACCGCCATGATTCGATGTGTTGTCATGCTCGTTCTCCAGGTCTGGATTAAAAGGTGTAACCGAGGTCAATGGCGAACAGGTTGGCACGCGTGTGGTACGTGCCATCGAAATTGATGACGGTGTTCTCGGCTTTTCTTTCATCGAAGAGGATGAGCAGGTAGGCGACATCCACATTGAAGTTCTTCGTGAAGTTGTAGCCGAATCCGATATTCAGGCCGCTACGGTTCGCATCGGGGAGGATGGGATCGACGTAGGCTGCGTCGACGGGGCTGTGATCGTAGTAGTAACCGGCACGGATGCGAAGATCCTCACAGTATTTGTACTCTCCGCCGAGCCGGAGGATGTACGTATTCTTGTAGTTCTTCGGTTGCACCACCTGCGACCCGTCCGCCTGGAATGTGAAGGCGAGCTGGTTGTACGACGACCATCCGATGTACTGATAGTCTGCTTCGACCTGAATATCGGGCGAGACGGTGTAGGCGACACCGAGATATCCCGTCGCCGGGAGCGTCAGCCCTGCGGAGACGCCACCCTGGGGAAGGTGAAGCGTCGCATAGTCGGGGTTGAATGTTGCTGTTCCGTTGGCATCAACTTTGACAGAGCTCCTGTACGAGGCCCCGATCGACAGGTCGGGCGTCAGCTTGTAGAGCGCTCCCACGTTCCATCCTGCGGACGTGCCGGAAAGGTCGAGATGCACCCGGGGTTCGCCTGCGCTCGCTGTAAGGGGAATCGCGACCGCCCGGTCAAGCGAGACGGTTCCCAGAACGTAGCTGAAACCGGCGGCGACCGCAAAATCATCGGTGATCTTGTAGGAAAGCGAATAGTTGATGAAATAGGTCTGGAGGCTGACCTTCGTGGTAAGATACCTTCCAACCCAATCCTCCGGCCATTGACTCCCCAGCCCGAAGGGATTGTTGACGCTGACTCCCATGTGCAGCTTGTCCAGTGTCGGGTACGCGAAGTAGAAATTGATCGGATTGAAGAACTGGTTCGGGGATTCGGTCTTCATGTTCGTGTTGTTTTGCAGCGGACCGTAAAATGAAGATGTGGGGATGATCGCGGTCACGCCACCGTAGAAGGCGGGCATGTCCTGCCATGCCAATCCCGCGGGGTTGAAGTACATCGCAGAAGGATCATTAGCACGGGCTGCAAACGCTCCCGCTTGGGCCATGGCGCGAGCGCCATGTTCGTTCAGCTGGAATCCTCCCCCCAACGCTGCTACCGACACGATTCCTGACAGAGCGAAGGTCAACATGAGTCGTCGTGCAAGACTCATAGGAACTCCTCTTGAGGTTGAGTAAATGGGGAATGTGAGGATGGCTGCTGCGAGTGCCCTCGGATAGTGCAGCCATTGGCGAGTCGGGAGGGACGTAGGACCCAGACAACGCCCGCGTGAAAACGCGCTTGAAACGTTAGAAAAGAAAAACCACAAAGACAAGTGGGGAAAAAACACAGCACCGAAGATGTTGAAAAGTGCATCGCGCACCTTGACAGTGAACGGAGCTCTTTGTATACTCTGCAATGAACTGCAGGCACACTTTGTCCTATTCCCCCGCGTTTGAATGCTTTACCGACCCGGCGAACCCGGGCTAGGCAGCGTCTACAGTTCACGATCTTGCATCTGCAGACACCCCGCCCGGACATCGCGCGGGGTTTTTTCGTGGCAAATTCCGGAGAAATCTGATGATCATCGTCATGAAGCCCCGGGCGACCGAGGGCGATATCGAACACGTCACGCTCCGCATCAAGGAGCTCGGCCTTACACCCCACGTTGTCAGGGGGACGGAACGGACGGTTATCGGCGTCATCGGCGATGAGCGACTGATCGACCGGGACCAGCTGGCTACGATTCCGCATGTCGACGACGTCATCCCCATCCTCAAGCCCTACAAGCTGGCGAGCAGAGAGTTCAAGGCTGCAGACACGGTGGTTTCTGTTGCGGGCGTCCCTATCGGTGGAGAGGAGATTATCGTGATAGGAGGGCCCTGCTCGGTCGAGAACGAAGAGCAGCTTCTCAGGACCGCGGAAGCCGTAAAAGCGCTGGGTGGACGCCTTCTCCGGGGAGGCGCATACAAGCCACGGACGAGCCCGTATGCGTTCCAGGGTCTCGGCGAGAAGGGATTACGATTCCTTGCGAAGGCGCGGGAAAAGACCGGTCTTGGCATTGTCACGGAAGTCATGGAGTCTTCGGAAGTCGACGTCGTTGCGGAATATGCGGATCTTCTTCAGGTCGGCGCACGGAATATGCAGAACACGAAGCTGCTCCGTAGCCTCTCCAAGATCGGGAAGCCGATCCTTCTCAAGCGTGGGCTCTCAGCGACACTCAATGAGTTTCTTATGAGCGCCGAATACATCCTGTCCGGCGGGAACCCGAATGTGGTTCTTTGCGAACGGGGGATCCGCACGTTTGTGGAATACTCGCGGAACACACTTGATCTGAATATCGTCCCGGTGGTCAAGCAACTATCGCACCTTCCGATCATTGTCGACCCCAGCCATGGCACCGGGCGCCATGACCTGGTGCTCCCCATGAGCCGCGCGGCGATTGCCGCCGGCGCCGATGGACTGATCGTCGAGGTGCATCCCGATCCTGAAACAGCGCTCTCCGACGGCGACCAATCGATCACGCCGGAGAACTTCTCGGCGCTGATGGCGGAGGTCGACAAGATCGCCGTTGCGATGGGACGGTCGACGTCGGTGACGAAGGTCGTTGCACAATGAAGAAATCCGCGGTCATCGCGTTCTTCGCGGTGTTCTTCACGCTTTTCGGTCTCATCAACGCGCACATCTACTTCACCTGGCTTCGTGTCATTCCGTACGGCTCAGGCCTGAGACCCGTCTACACCGTCGGATATCTTCTCTTCGCCCTTTCGTTCGTCATCGGCAGGGTTCTTGAAA
Source organism: Bacteroidota bacterium (assembly GCA_035506295.1). Taxonomy (GTDB): domain Bacteria; phylum Bacteroidota; class Ignavibacteria; order UBA10030; family UBA6906; genus DATJPR01. The sequence goes on from DATJPR010000062.1 coordinate 4,430, forward strand.
GGCGATGGATATCGTGGGTCTCCACCGCGTTTGTCTGGATCGGGGGATTCTGGCTGGCAGCGATGCTCTACCTCTTCCTCGTGAGCGCGGCGGTCGATCTCCTACATGTTGCTGCATTCGTCGTCCCGCCTTTTGACTACTGGATGTCCTCCCTCGATCCGGCTTCTGTTCGGGCAATGGCTGTGGGGATCACCGTTCTGATCGTCGTGGCGCTGATTGGAGGGCACATCAACGCCTTCCACCCGAGAATTCGCACGCTCAGACTTACCATCGACAAGCCGATTCACGGGGGGAGGCTCACCATCGCGATGGCGTCCGATCTGCATCTTGGAACGATTGTGGGCCCCGCCCGTTGTGAATCGATCGTTGCCGCACTCAACGCGATGGCCGCGGATATTATTCTCCTCCCGGGTGATATCGTGGATGAAGACCTCGCTCCCGTGATCAGAGGAAACCTCGGGGAGAAGCTCCTTGCACTTCATGCTCCCCTCGGCGTCTTCGCGGTGACTGGCAACCATGAGTACATTGGCGGCGTCGAGCCGGCCGTCCGTTACCTCCGGGACCACGGCATTCGGATGCTCCGCGATGAGGTGGTGAATCTCTCGTGCGGAGTGACACTGGTGGGACGGGAAGACCGAAGTGCGGGAATGGCAGGAGTGGAGCGCAAATCACTGGCAGATTTGGTGGGCGGCATCGATCCTGCAAGGCCGATCATCCTCATGGATCATCAGCCGTTTCATCTGGAGGAGGCGGCAGAGGCGGGCGTCGATCTCCAACTCTCCGGCCATACACACCACGGCCAGCTCTGGCCGCTCAATGCGATCACCAAAGCCGTTTACGAGAAAAGCTGGGGGTACCTCAGGAAGGAAAAAACGCACTTCTATGTTTCGTGCGGGGTCGGGACGTGGGGACCCCCGGTGCGCACAGGCCACCGGCCGGAGATCGTGAAGATCGTTCTGGAAACCGCCTAGTGCCGTTCCAACAAACTGATTGTACGGAAATGCTCATGCAGTGTATGTTGGAGGGGCACTAGCAGTCGTTGCCGCGCCGGTGCGGGCCGGGGACTTCGACATCGCTCCGGACGATGCGATTGTGCTCGTCGACGAAGATGACGGTAGGCCGCACCCGGGATGCCTCCGCATCCGGCACATGGGCGAAGCACGCGATAATAACGAGATCGCCGGGCGATGCGAGATGTGCTGCGGCGCCGTTCACGCAGATCTTTCCCGAACCCGGTTCACCGGTGATGGCGTACGTTTCGAACCGGGTGCCGCGGTTCACGTTCCACACATTCACCGCTTCGAACTCCTTGATGTCCGCCAGCGTCATCAGCTCCGGCGGGATCGTGAGGCTCCCCTCGTAATCCAGATCGGCGTCGGTCACCGTAGCCCGGTGAATCTTCGCGCGGAGCATCTTCCGTGTCCCGTTCGTCATTGGCATATCCTATTAACAGTCGTCGCGGGATCTCCGTTCGGCTTCGTCAGTTCGATAGCGCCCGAAGCGTAAATTTCGGTATGGCAACGTGAAACTGCTCGCCGTTGGGGCGCTCCATGAGGTAGGTCCCTTCCATGGACCCCTCGAATGATTCAAGCACGCAAAAGCTGTTGTACTCGTGCCACTTCCCGGCCTCGATGGTCGGCTGGCTGCCGACCACTCCTTCCCCCTCAACTTCTTTCACCTCTCCGGATCCATCGTGGATATACCAGTGTCGCCGAAGGAGTTGAACGCTCTCAGACCCGTTGTTTTCGATCCGCACGAAATACGCGAAGACGAACTTCCGTTCGAGGACGCTCGATTGACCGTCCAAATAGACCGGTCGGACCTTGACGGTAATGTCCTCGGTTGTGGCAACGTACACAGTCATACCCCAGCCCCGCAGAAATATACAAGTCGCGAGCTTCAAGCTCAACCGCGGTTCATCGCGTGACCCTTGCCCTCTCCTCCCGTGTCCCGGATCCCGATCTTCATTTTCATCGGGCGCAGGACGCGGTCAATCTCTTTTGTGGAGATCTTCACGAGGAACCCCCGCTTGCCTCCATTGATAAACACTTCAGGAAGGTCAAAGATTGTCCGTTCTGCAACGATGGAGAGCGCTATCCTGGTTCCAAACGGGGAAATGCCGCCTACGGAATATCCGGTGAGACGCTGAGCCGTAGAGACCTCGCACGGGGCAACGGAGCGCACATTGAGGGCCCGGGCCAGTTGCTTGGTGGAAACTTCACGGTCGCCGTGCATCAGGACAACGATCGGCTTGCGATCCACCGTCTGGAAAAGCAACGTCTTGATGACGGCGTGCTCATCGACCCCGAGCTCTTGCGATGCCCGCCGGGTTCCTCCGTGTTCCTCGTAAGCGTAGAAGCATGGAGTGAACGCGACGCCCTCCGCTTTGAGGAATCGGACGCCTGTCGTCATGGGCACTTCAGGTGCGCTCACGGGGACGATTCCTCTTTGACTTCCGTGTCCATTTTCGCCGGTATTCTCGACAGTACTAGTATGCCTGATTTCGAAGCATTGCAGTCATGTCGAACGGCGCCGGATCGCCGCCGAGATATTTGTGGAACCAGTCGAGATGCGCGTTATAGTAGAACGGCATCGACTTGACCCCGCTGGGCCAATGACCGTCATTCTTGAACACGATCAGTCGCGATGGCACTTTCATCAATTGAAGATCAGTGAAGAACTCGAGGCTCTGCGTGTAGGGAACCCGATAGTCGCGCTCGCCGGTGATGACGAGGCAGGGAGTCTTGAACTCTTTGACGAACTGATTTGGCGACCATTGACGGTAGAGGTCGGAATTCCAGGGGTCGCCATTCAGCTCCCACTCCGGGAACCAGAGTTCCTCGGTGCTTCCATGCATTGCCGGAAGATCATAGACGCCCATCATGCACGCAATGGCCTTGAACCTCGTGGTATGCCCTTCCAACCACATCATCATATAGCCACCGAACGACCAGCCCATCGCGCCCATCCGGTTCGCATCGACATAGGGCAGCTTCGACAACGAATCGGCGACCGCCATCACGTCCTGGTACACTTTTCCACCCCAATCCTTGGAGATCCCTGCGGTGAACTCCTGCCCTTCACCCGTCGATCCTGTCGGGTTGGGGAACGCTACGATATAGCCTGCTCCGGGATACACCTGCCAGTCGCCGCGAAATCCATCGACCCACTGCATCTGCGGTCCGCCGTGGACATTCAGGATGAGCGGATACTTCTTTGCCGGATCGAAGCCGTGAGGTGTCACGATGAATGTTTGAATCATCTTCCCGGTCGGCGAAGGGATCCACATCTCCATGGCGGGGCGAACATCCACCGAATCTGTCACGGGCTTGTTGAAAAACGTGAGCTGTCGCAAATGTGTCCCGTCCGTCCGGACGGTCCAGAGCTCTCTCGGCTCGGCCACCGAACGGCGGATGAAGGCGATCCATTTCCCATCGTGCGAAACGTCGAACGCATCGATGGTCTTCGCGTCGAGAACGAGGCGGATGGCCTTCGAGGCGATATCAATGTTGTAGAGCGGGTCGTGGCCTTTGACATCGGCGAGGAAGTAGATGCTCCGCGAATCGGGTGCCCACTTGATCTGATCGACCCAATTGTCGAATGCGCCGGTCAGGATCTCGCGCGACCGGGACTTGCGGTCGTACACTGCGATGCGAAACATGTCCGATTCGTATCCCGGCGTCGCCTGTGTCCGGTACGCGATATAGCGTCCGTCCGGCGAGTATGCTGGATCCCCGTCGTAGGCCTTGTTCTCCGCCGTGATGTCGACCATCGGGCCGCCATCGGTGGGGACGATCCAGAGATCGCCGTTGGTGCTTTGCGCTTCGACAGGGTCATGATTGGAAACAACGCAGAGCTCTTTTCCATCGGGAGCGACCGCGGTGCCTCCTCCGCCGAGGGAGAAGGAAGGGGAGTCGAAATCGCCGGCGGTGAGATCCTTGATCGACGTTGGAGCAATGGTGAAAACCAGCGTGTGTGTCTGCGTCCCGTCTTTCCATGACGTCCAGTGGCGGTAGAGAAGATGATCTGCCATATGTGCCTGGAGAGGTCCATCGGAGAGCGAAGCGTCGTTCTTTTTGTTGCAGTCATTGTCGGCGCCGCACTCCGGGTAGACATCGGAGGTGAAGACGAACCGCTTCCCGTCCGCGAGCCAGAGAGGTTCGCCCACGCCCGTGGCGAAGTCCGTGAGCACCTGTGCTTCTCCTCCATCGGCCGGCAGGAGGTATGCCTGCGGGGATCCACCGCGCGTGGACACGAAAAGGATGGATTTGCCATCGGGTGACCATCGTGGGGCATCGTCGGTGGCGGGATTCTCGGTCATCTGACGGAGGCCTGATCCGTCACTCTTGACCTCATAGATGTCCGTGTTCCCTTTTCCTTTCTCGAGGAAGTCCTCATGCACGGTGATCAGGATGCGGGAATCGTCGGGAGAAATCTGCGGATCATCGACCGACTTCACATGGTAGAGGTCGCGGATGGTCAGCGCCCGCTTTTGCGCGCTGACGCCCGCGGCGAACACGCACATCAGAATACTGAGCAGTGTAAGACGGAACATGACAGGACCCTTTGCTGGACGTGTGGGTTGATGAACGCAGAAAAGTACCGACGAGTGCCATAATATGCAACAAAGCGGCCGACAGCCGACTGTTGACAGTCGCGTCTTCCGCTCAATCCACTGTCTACTGTCCACTGTCTGCTGTCCGCTGATATCCCATCTCAGAGTCTCGAATTCTCATCTTGCTTTCTGCGGACGAAGTCTGGATATTGTGTCATGTCTCCTTTCCCTCCGCATCCCACCCACGCGCGTGTGGATGTCGAAGCATTCCGAAACAACTACCGAGTGGTCCGTTCGCTGGTCGGCCGCGATGTGAAGATCATGCCGGTCGTCAAGGCCAATGCCTACGGTCATGGCGTGATCCCGATTTCGCGCGTCGCGATTGAAGAAGGCGCGGCGATGCTCGGTGTCGCGCGATCCACGGAAGCGGTCGCGCTGCGGAGCGCCGGCATTCAGCATCGCATCCTGATTTTTGAAATCACTCCTCCGGAGCACGAGGAGCGGTGCCTGAGCGAGGACTGCGATCTCACCGTCGTGTCGGAACACACCGCGCGTCGGGCGGAAGAAGCGGCCAGGAAGCTCGGACGTGTCGCCCGGGTGCACGTGAAGATCGATACGGGAATGACCCGGCTGGGGATTCCCTGGGAGTCGGCGCTCGAGGTCGTCAAGTCCATCGCGCGCATGCAGCACGTGGTCATCGAGGGCGTCTTTAGTCATTTCGCGACATCGGAAGCGCCTGACGCCACCTTCGCCCGGGAACAGCTCAGGAGATTCGAATCGGTCCTCGCACCCCTGCGTTCAGCGGGAATCAATCCGCCGCTCATCCACATGGCAAATAGCGGGGCGATCGTCAATCTGCCGGAAGCACATTTCAGCATTGTCCGCCCCGGCCTCATGCTCTACGGCTTCACGCCGCGGCATGGTATGCGGGGCGAAGACCGGCTGAAGCCGGTCCTCTCGCTCCACTCGATCGTCACTCAGGTGAAAGTCGTACCGCCGGGGACGTCGATCTCCTATGGTCGGCTCTACACCACCACGAGGCAGACGCAGATCGCCACGATCCCGATTGGCTATGCGGATGGCTACTCGCGTCTGCTGTCGAACAGGGGGACCGTGCTGATCAATGACCGGCGATATCCGATCGCGGGAAGCGTGTGCATGGACCACATCATGGTGGACGTGGGGATGGAGGGGCATGTCCGCGAAGGCGACCATGTGACCTTGCTCGGCAAAGACCGGAAAGAGGAGATCAGCGGATGGGACATCGCGGACCTCATGCAGACCATTCCGTATGAGGTGACCTGCCTCATCGGCGCTCGCGTCCCGAGAGTGATAACGGAGCCGGAATAGCAAGGGAATGAGGCATGATATCAGCGCTTGAAGCCTAGGGAATTCTTGATTATCTTGGGCGTGCTGGCACGCCAATGTCAACTTTGGGTTAGGGATCTTCATGAAACGCATCCTGGTTGTCGATGACGAAACAGATTACCGACTGATTCTGCGCAGTGTGCTTTCGACCAAGGGGTATGAAGCGGTGCTGGCGGCGAACGGGGAGGAAGCGCTGCACAAGCTCGATGAGGGTCCGGTAGATTTCATCATCTCCGATATTTACATGCCCGTCATGGACGGCATCAAACTTCACCGCGCGGTCCGGGCATCCGAGAAGCATCAAAATCTGCCGTTCCTCTTCGTGTCCGCGTTCGATGATCAGCACACCCTCGAAGCCGTGAAGAACCCGCGCTGCGATGGCTTCATGCGCAAGGGGAGCCGGGTGGAAGAGCTCACGGAGTGGATCGAGTATCTTCTGACGCCCGAGGAAAAGCGGCCGAAACTTCCGCCGGGGGCTCGCTCCAAGGTGAAGGACCAGGTGCACGGCCGGAAGAAATAGCGTCGCGCGCAGCCATGAGTGACCATATCCGAAAACCGGCGATCCTCATCACCGGCGCGAACGGCGAGATGGGGCACGGGCTCATCGACCGTTTTGCGGAAGAGGGGGGCGCGCACATCATCGCCCTCGACGTGCGACCGGTCGATCCCGCCATCGCCGCAAAGTGCACCGCCATCATCACGGGAGACATTCTCGACCAGCGTCTCCTCGAGCGCCTCCAGAGCGAATTCGAAATCCACTCGATCTTCCACCTTGCCGCCCTGCTCTCCACCCGCGCCGAGTTCACGCCGGAAGCGGCCCACCGGGTGAACGTCGAAGGTACCCTCCAGCTTCTCCATGTCGCGATCGAACAGTCCCACTGGCACGGGTCGCGGGTCAAGTTCATGTTCCCCAGCTCGATTGCCGCGTACGGACTGCCGGACCTCGCGACCAAGGCCCGCGTCGGAAAGGTGAAAGAGCACGAGTGGACGATGCCCGTCACCATGTACGGCTGCAACAAGCTTTACTGCGAGCACCTCGGCCGGTACTACTCGACACATTATCGTCAGCTTGCGGTCGACCAGAAACGCGACGGCGTGGATTTTCGTGCGATCCGTTTTCCAGGACTGATCAGCGCGACGACCGTGCCCTCGGGCGGGACAAGCGACTATGCGCCGGAGATGCTCCATGCCGCCGCAAAGGGGAAACGCTATAGCTGTTTTGTGCGCGAGGACCGGCAGATCCCGTTCATGGCCATGCCGGACGCGATTACCGCCATCCTCGAGCTCCACGAATCTCCGCGAGAGAACCTCTCGCAGCATGTCTACAACATCGGATCCTTCAGCATGCCGGCGGAAGAAATCCGCCAGCTTGCGCTGAAGGCATTCGCGGGCGCTCAGATCGACTACGTCCCCGACGACAAACGTGAGGCAATCGTGGACTCCTGGCCGATGGATGTGGACGACAGCGCGGCGCGGAAGGACTGGGGCTTCGCACCAGCATACGACTGCAACCGTGCTTTCCACGAGTATCTCATTCCCGGAATCCGGCGGCGGTATGGGCTCTAAGCCGCGCCTTCGTGCACTTCTCCTTTTCTTCCTCGGGCTCTTCCTGACGTTCGCTTCTGTGCTTGCTCGTGCGCAGGGCACCTTCGGCGATTCTGCGACGTACAATCCTCTCATCCGGTCATTTCTCAACGCCGGAATGTGGAATACCCCCGCCTATGATCTTCTGAAGCGCCTCGTGCACATTGCACCTCACAGGCTCAGTGGTTCCCAGGATGCCGCGCGTGCAGTGGCATGGGTGCAACAGTCGATGCTGTCGCTGAAATTCGAAAAGGTGCACCAGGAAAGTATCACGGTTCCGCACTGGGTCCGCGGGAAAATCGAGACCGCCCGGATTCTTGGCCGTCATCCATATCCGTTGGAAGTTTGCGCCCTCGGGAAAAGCGTTGCAACGCCCGCTCAGGGGATCGCCGCCGAGGTGGTGGAAGTCCACTCCCTTGCGGAGGCGAAAGCGCTGGGCACAAAGGGAAAAGGGAAGATCATTTTCTTCAATCGTCCCATGGACGCAACACTGATGGACACCTTCGAGGCCTACGAGAATTCCGTCGACCAACGGGGCGGTGGAGCGATCGCAGCCGCAAGCGTCGGAGGAGTAGCAGCTCTTGTCCGGTCCATGACGATGCGGAACGATAGGGTCCCGCACACCGGCGTGATGGGCTACGTCGACAGCATTGCAAAAGTCCCCGCGGCCGCGGTCAGCCTTGTCGGTGCTGACACATTGAGTGCACGCATTCGCAGGAGCCCGCACCTGAGAGTCAGGCTTGTGCTCACCTGCAGGACGCTGCCCGATGCACCATCAGCAAACGTGATGGGCCAGATTACTGGCTCCGAATTTCCGAACGAGATCATCGTCATCAGCGGCCACGTCGATTGCTGGGACAAAGGCGAAGGGGCGGTCGATGACGGCTCCGGAGTCGTGCAAGCCCTCGAGGCTCTCCGGTTGATCAAGTCCCTTGGGCTTCATCCGAAACGAACGATTCGTGCCGTGGCGTTCATGAATGAAGAGAACGGTTCCCGGGGCGGCATCGGCTACGCGAGAAATCCCGCTCGTACCGGCGAGCGTCACATCGCCGCCATCGAGTCGGATAGGGGAGGCTTCACGCCGCGCGGCTTCTTTTATCAGGTCCCGCAGAACACCCCGCCTCCGGCACCCCGGTTGCTTCCGGCCCTCGGGCAAATTTCTGCCGGTTACATCCGGCCGGGCTTCAGCGGGGTGGATATCCTGCCCCTTGTCGACATCGGTGTTCCCGGATTCGGTCTCGACGTCGATAGTCAGCGCTATTTCGACTATCATCATTCCGATAATGACCGCTTGAGCGTGATCAATCCGCGTGAACTTGAACTTGGCGCGATCGCCGAGGCCTTGCTCGGCTACATCCTCGCAGAGGGCGGCCTCCAATCGGTGTCTCCCTAAACGAAGTTTTTGTCCTCCATCCCTCGGAAAACATCCCCCGCCACAGTATACTAGTAGTGGTTCCCGTCTCGCTCAGCTCCCGCGTTCTCATGGATCCAACACTAGGAGGGTGGTATGGCTGACAATAATGGGGCGCTCTATTCGACAATGGTCCGGTCCGGCAGGACGACATATTTCGTGGACGTCCGGGAAGCGAAGAACGGGAACAGGTATATTTCGATATCCGAAAGCAAGGTCGACAACGACGACAAGCGGACGCGGAGCACGGTCAGGGTCTTCGGAGAAACCGTCGAGCAGTTCCGCCAGGCGGTGGACGAAGCCGCGGTGGCTGCAGCGGGGCACTAAGTTGACGGCCACGGGATAGCTCCGGCCCGGTTCTGGAAGGTGTCATTCCTCCAAGGGTATGACCCTTTTGCCCGTCGCCTGCATCATATGGATAGATCGAAAGGATGGCCCAAAAGAGGCAGATTCGCCTTCTGGAGGGCATACAGCGCGGACGGCGCCGAAGGGCATACCCATCAACAGGAGGAGGAGATGGAGCATCTCACGAAGGACACATTCTTGAAGAAAGTGTTCGACTACGAAAAGAACCAGGAATGGCAGTTCAATGGAGAACTTCCCGCCATCGTGGACTTCTATGCGGATTGGTGCGGCCCATGCAGAATGGTGGCGCCTGTCCTGGAGGAACTGGGGAAGGAATTCGAAGGGCAGATCGACATCTACAAGGTCGATACCGAAAAAGAGCAGGAACTTGCCGCCGTCTTCGGGATCCGCAGCATTCCTTCAATCCTCTTCATTCCGAAAGAAGGAAAGCCGCAGATGGCGATGGGTGCCCTTCCGAAAGAATCTTTCGTGCAGGCGATTGCTGATATCTTGAAGGTCCAGAAGCCGGTCCTCAACTGAGACCGGAGCCACGTACTTCGCGGAGCCCCGATCCTGTTCGCTCAGGGTCGGGGCTTTGTCGTTTCATCGGCGGGCAGTGTCGGCGTGCCGGACATATCCCGGGCCTCGATTTCCCGATCGATGTGGTCTTGCCGCTCTTTGAGCTCGTCGCGGGTCAGGAGTTTCGCCCGCTGGTCTTGCGGAGGGTTCAGCTTCAAGGTGCGCTCAGACTCATGGATTTCCGAAAGCAGGTCGTTCTGCAGGTCTGTCTCCGCCGCCGAAATCGCATCAAGGAATTGCCTGGAGAAGAATGCATCGACCTGGATCCTGCGCTTAGTCATGTGCATGAACCGTGCAATGATGCGGATGATATTCTCCCGTTCTTCAGGGCTCAACTGTTCGGCGAACTCGTACTCCTGAATCCTGCGCAATGAGAGGATGATCGGCTCCAGCGCGTCGACGGAGACTACGTACACGGTATGGTCCTGAAAATTGTAGACAAAAGACTGAAGGATGGAGAGCGTCTGGGTGGGGACAACAAAGTAAATCTCTCGTTTTACCTTCTCCTCTTTCGCATATTTCCTTGCAGCTTCCGCCTGGGCCTTCAGGTATGCCGGGAAGTTGCGGAGGTCATCGTTGGCAGGACTCTTGGCATCGAAGACAACGTACTCCTCGGCGATGCGAATGGTGTTGTCGGGCGAACCGTGAAACGGGACGACGTCGACGTAGTCGACGGTGTGCCGCTGGCAGAGCAGTTTGATATGGTCCCGGACGGCTTGTTCATGGTCCCGCCAGGTCGAGCGCATCTTCTCGATCCGCTCGCGGGCTTCAGCCTCGCGTGCGTCACGTTCCGCCCCTCGCTCCGCGGCGATATGATCCTGCACGGCGTGCAGTGTCGTGACGGCCAATTGCAGGTCCGTCTCCCGTTGATCTTCGCGTCCGCGAAGAAGGGCGACTTCCTGGCTGAGGGTACCGATGGTCGCACGCAGTTGTTCGGTAACCGCGCGCGCCTCTCCCCGTTCATTTTCGAAGAACCGCAGTTGCTCCCTGGCGTGATCCAGTTCGCTCTCGGCAAGGGATATTCGAGAGGCGCCGGCGCTTAACTCTTCCGCCTGCCTTGTCAGGGATTCACGCAGGAGTCCCAGCTCCCGGAACGCGTCATAGCTCAGCCTGCGGATTGCGCTCCAGCCAAAGAGCCGGCGCCAGAAGGAGAGCCTCGCGATACTGTCGAAGAACCTGTCGAGATTCTCTTGCATTTCGGCCAACGACAGACTCCTGATGCGGGTGGTTTCCGTGCGTTCGACATACGCGCAACCCGAGGCGGGCGCGCGCCGATAGCATGATAGCGGAATGGGCAAGGATTGTCAAGGAGAGGAACCTTGACGCTTCAGATCGGTTTTCGTACCTTCACGGCGGTGGATGCCGTGTGCCGGCTAGGCCGCGGGTGCCGTTGCCGCGATTTTCCGGGATGCCTGCACGCGTGAGACGATGTGCAGCAGGGTGGGAAGTCCCTTGGATTTTTCCACCTTATAATCCACCGAGGGATCGACGAGATCGAGGAGTTCCTGGAGTTCCACATAGGCGGTGTTCCAGACGAACGGTACGCGCTGGAACCGGTAGTCCTCCCGGACCTCGGTGTGCAGCGAGACGCCGTTCTTCCCGGGCATGCTCACATCGGAAATAATGAGGTCGATTTGCTGGGTGTGGAGATGGCCGAGCGCAGCGTCCGCCGATGTCGCCTTGAATACCGCATGTCCATAGAGCGTTAAAACCTCTGACAAGAGATCGAGATAGATAATTTCGTCGTCAACGACCAGAATATTCATGGTGTGGTTCCGCAGCTCCCTCGGCTTGTTGGGGAGATGAGGTACAAACATTGCGCCAGCCCAATCCACCCCAAAATGCGCTTGCTTCGCTCCGCGCCTCTTAACGATTCTTCAAAGTGACTATGAACACCACTGCCCCCATCGATGACGTCTACCGAATCCTGTACAACGACCATCACGATCCTTATGTCGTCCTTGGCGCGCACACGCTCGAACGGCCGGGACAAAAGCCCGCTGTCGCTGTCCGCGCCTTCCTCCCTGGCGCGGAAGAGGCATGGGTGACAGAGGAGACACCGACGCACGACGTCGTCGAGCATCCGATGGTCCGCGTTCACACCGACGGATTCTTCGAGGCCGTCTTCGAGAATCGCCGGTATGTCTTTCCTTACATGCTCAAGAAAAGGATGGAGGACGGGTCCACCACCAGCTTTCATGATTCCTATGCATTCCTGCCGACGCTGACGGAGTTCGATCTGTACCTCTTCAACGCCGGCAACCATCACCAGGTGTACGAGAAGCTCGGCGCCCACTATGCCGTCGTGAACGGCATCGGCGGCGTGCAATTCGCGGTGTGGGCTCCGAGCGCACGAAGCGTGAGCGTCATCGGCGACTTCAACGGGTGGGACCGACGATTTCACGCGATGCGGTCGCTTGGTTCCTCGGGAGTGTGGGAGATCTTCATCCCCGGTCTGATGGAAGGGGAACTCTACAAGTTCGAGGTCAAGGGACAGAGCGGAAACTATCTCGACAAATCGGATCCGTACGGGGTGGAGATGGAAGTCCGGCCGCGGACCGCATCGAAGGTCAACTTTCTCAGCGGTCATGAGTGGCACGATCAGGAGTGGATCGAGAGCCGGCGCACCGTGGACCCTCTCACCAGTCCGATCGCCGTATACGAAGTGCATCTCGGTTCCTGGCGACGCGGGGAGGGGAACCGGTGGCTCACGTACGGCGAGCTGGCCGAACAACTGACGGACTACGTGCTGGCCATGGGGTATACCCATGTTGAATTTCTTCCGGTGATGGAACATCCTCTTGACGCTTCATGGGGGTACCAGGTCACCGGCTACTTTGCGCCGTCGAGCAGGTTCGGGAGGCCGCAGGAGTTCATGGCGCTCGTCGACCATCTCCATCAGCACGGCATCGGGGTCATACTCGATTGGGTGCCCGCCCACTTCCCCAAGGACGCCCATGCGCTGGGGTATTTCGACGGAACGCACCTCTATGAACACTCCGATCCGCGGCAGGGCGAGCACCAGGACTGGGGGACATTCATTTTCAACTTCGGCCGCAGCGAGGTGAAGAATTTCCTGATCAGCAACGCGCTCTACTGGGTGGAGAAATTCCATGTCGACGGCCTGCGGATCGACGCGGTCGCCTCCATGCTCTACCTGGACTATTCGCGGAAGGAAGGGGAGTGGATTCCCAATCAGTACGGCGGACGCGAGAACCTCGATGCGATTGAATTCCTCAAATATCTGAACAGCATCGTCCACGAGTACTATCCGGGCCTGCTGCTCGTGGCAGAGGAATCGACGGCATGGCCGGGGGTGTCGCATAAGCTCGATCATGGCGGGCTGGGATTTGATCTCAAGTGGAACATGGGGTGGATGCACGATATGATCGAGTACTTCTCGAAGGACCCCATCCACCGGAAGTATCACCAGGGAAGTCTGACGTTCGCTCTCCTGTACGCCTTCAACGAACAGTTCATTCTCCCGTTCTCGCACGACGAAGTTGTCCACGGCAAGCGGTCGATGCTGGGCAAAATGCCGGGAGACGACTGGCAAAAATTCGCAAACATGCGTCTCCTGCTCGGGTTGATGTACGCATTTCCAGGAAAGAAACTTCTCTTCATGGGGATCGATTTCGGCCAGTGGAACGAGTGGTATCACGACGCGAGTCTCGATTGGCATCTTGCCCAGTACGCGCCGCATCAAGGTCTGCAACGATGGATCAGAGACCTCAACGCGCTCTACCGCAAGTTCCCCGAGCTTCATGAAATCGACTTCAACTACACCGGCTTCGAGTGGATTGATTTCCAGGACAACACCAACAGCGTCATCTCATTCGAGCGCAAGTCCGCCTCCGGCGCCTCCATCATCTGTGCATTCAATTGTACACCCGTCCCCCGCATCGGATACCGGCTCGGCGTTCACGCGCCGGGGGGGTATCGTGAAATCCTCAACAGCGATGCCGAACTCTATGGCGGGAGCAATCTTGGGAACGCCGGATTCGTGTACGCGGAGCCGTCTCCGTGCCATGGGCGGGACCATTCGATCGCCGTTACCCTCCCCCCGCTGGGCGCTATACTGTTCCGCCACGAATAGGTGGGCACCACCCCCCCCGAACCGTCGCCACATTTGCGGAACCATCTCCCGAGGCCGGGATGTTAGAGGGGTGTTGCATTCGTAGGGAACAAATCACACCCGATAATCCGGTTTCCTCTCCCATTGTTCTCTGTGCCCACCAGTGCGATTCGGGTGAGAATGTGATGAGTCACAGGTTACACAGGCAGGCACAATGAATGCGACGGTGCGCCAGGGTCGCCTGAAATCTCCGTCCAACTCGCTCAGGTCACACGGTGATGCAGAAAACAGTACTCTCCACGGCTGACGTCGCTCGTTTGTTCAACGTCACCGAGACCACCGTGAAACGCTGGGCGGACGAAGGCGCGCTCAAATGCCAGAAGACACCGGGCGGACATCGGAAGTTTGTCATTAAGTACGTCATCGAGTTCGCGGAAAAGAACAACATCGAGCCCCTCGGCGCGCTCGAAATGCCTCTGGAGGAGGACAGCTCTTCCGGGCTTCAACTGGCCGTGCTCGAGCGCGATGTTCGAAAGCTCGCGCACGAATTCGTGGAACGCCTCCTCACCCCGGGCGACTCGAACCTCGTCCACTATTTGTCGTACCTGTACGAACACAAGATCCCGCTGTGGCAGATCTATGATGATATCATCCGGCTGGGGTTTAGAGAAATCGGGAGCCGGTGGGAAGAAGGAGCCCTCGGGATCGAGCAGGAACATCTGGCTTCGTACAGGACCCTTGATGCCCTCGCCCGCCTGCAAACACAGATCCATCTGAAGGAACCCAACGGCCGGTCGGCGCTGCTGTCCTGCCCCGGGGATGAGCAGCATGAGATCGGCCTTCGATGCCTCGGCTATCTCCTGGAGTCTGAAGGATGGCGTGTGCATTATCTCGGGCCCCGGACACCGCTTGGTCCGCTGGCTCATGCGATCAGGGATTTGCATCCGACGATGGTCTGCATCTCGCTGACGTGCAGCGCCGAGGAAAAATCACGCCTCGGAATGTTTGAAGAATTGGCAGCCGTGGCAAGAGACGCCGGCGCGGTCACCATCCTTGGCGGGCGCGCGGCACTGGAGCTCGATGAGGTCCATCGCTGGTTCGATGTCGTCGCCTCGACAGCGCGGGACCTTGATCAATTCCTGACGATGAATCCGGGCGCACGCCCGCTTGCCGGATCGTAGCTCCTTCCTGAGAAACACCTACCGATGAATGTCCTTGTTGCCGGAGGGAAAGGGTTCCTGGGAACCCGCCTTGTTCGCCTTCTCGCGCGTAAGGGTGATCGGGTCACCGTCCTCACTCGCGGATCGGTGCCTCCTGTCCTGCGTGATGGGGTGCGCTTTGCTCGGTGGGACGGCGTGAACAGCGCTCAGGTTCTGGATGAGGTGGCGCACGCCGATGCCGTAGTGAATCTCTCAGGCGCCTCTGTCGGTGAAGGAAGGTGGACGAAAAAGAGAAAGCGCGAAATCGAAGAGAGCCGGATCGTAACCACCGAAACGCTGGTGCGCGCGATGAGCAAGACTTCATCGCCGCCCCGCGTTTTTCTGTGCATGTCGGCGGTGGGAATCTACGGCGAAGGCGGCGAAGAGGAACTTACCGAAACCCACGCGCAAGGCGGCGGATTTCTCGCCGAGCTCAGCAGGCGCTGGGAAGGAGCGGCGATTCGTGCACGGGATCGCGGGATCCGCGTTGTGCTTCCGCGCACTGCTCTTGTGCTCTCTTCGGAAGGAGGTGCACTCGGGCGAATGATCTTGCCGTACCGGCTGTTTCTCGGCGGACCTCTCGGGTCAGGGGAGCAATGGTTTCCCTGGGTCCATGCCGATGATGCTGTCGCATCGATGGCGTTCGCTCTTGCCAGCGAAGATCTCATCGGGCCGTTCAACGTCTCGGCGCCCGGTGCCGTCCGGATGGTGGAATTCGCGCACGAGCTGGGAAAAGCGCTCCGCCGGCCTTCGTTCCTCCGTGTCCCATCGGGGGTCCTCATGCTCGCGCTCGGAGAGATGGCGGAAACAATTCTGCGAAGTCAACGC
>DATJPR010000063.1:0-12340 GCA_035506295.1 Bacteroidota bacterium
CCTGGCATCGTCAAAGGGGAGGCCGTTTCCTTCACTGAACTTGTTCTTCGCGGAGATGCCGCGTATCCACTCCATCGTCTGTTTCATCCAGATTTCCAACTGCTCGGGCGAGGCAACCGCTTTGCCGTCCTGGTGTCTGAAGATCAGCATGAACTCTTCCATGGCTATGTCCTTCTCTCTGGTTCCACGTTATGGAATGAAGTGCCCATTCTATAACACCTGGAAATATCGTGATTGTTCTCTGACGGCTCGGCCTTTCGGGTGGGAGAGGCGCGGTCAGCCGCAGAACAAGCCCTTGGGCGGGTAACTGATAACGATGCGTCCATTGGACCTTCCGCGTGATATAGTCTGTAGTATTGACAACTTGGAGGGTTCGGATTGGACATCAAGACGGTCGGGCCGTGACTTCTCTCGGACACGAGTTTCAACAGTATGGTAATAGGAAAGGTATTGGCGATTGACCCGATTTCAAGGACGCTGTCGGCGCAACGATGCGCACGGGAGGGTCTATCTTGCCCCCCAAGGGCCGACCCGATCTCAAACAATGAAGTTGACAGTCTATACTCAATTCTTATATTAAGCCAGCATGCCCGCCGCGCCTCTGCCAAGCACGCGAAATTCGGTGTGCTTTTTTCTGTGGGTGAGAGATGAAATCCGAGAAGCCGGCACTCACCTTCGAACAGCAGGCAGATCTTCTTCTCTCGCGCGGACTCATCGCGGACAAGACCACGCTCATCAAGCGGCTTGAGGCTGTCAACTACTATCGCCTGAGCGCCTAGCTTTTCCCCTTTCGGCTTCCCGACGACAATTTCAAGCCGGCGACGACGCTCAAATTGATCTGGGACTTCTACACATTCGACTGGCAACTGCGACTGTTTACGATTGACGCAATCGAACGGGTTGAGGTCGCTGTTCGAACCCGACTGGCCTATCAATTTGCACATGCCAACGGCCCCTTTGCCTACGTAGATTCGGCGAACATGCCTGGGCTGACGCCAGAGGATCACGCGAAATGGCTGGAAGAATTGTCCTCGGAGATGAAGCGCAGCAGGGAACCCTGCATCAAGCATTTCAGTGACAAAGACCTGTCCCCGACCTGTCCCGGGCCTGTCCCCGACCCTCGCTGACCTCTCTTTGCCGGGTCTCGCGATTCCGTCCATTAACCAGCGACAACCGACAAGTGACAATTGGTCTTTTCAGTCCCGGGCCTGTCCCTTCCTCTCACCGCTTTCCTTGGGCGCCATTTGATCGGCGGGAGAAGTTGGGAACGGCCGACGATCCGGCGGCTCCGACTTGGAAATTCCGAGTTGGGCATTCCCAGATTCGCATTCGCGATTCCGAGTTCCGAGTTGCGTTTCTATCTGATGCGGAACGCTGTGGGGCCTGTCCCCGACCTGTCTTCTCACTTTCTTCATCGCCCTTCGGCGTCCATTATCACAGCCCTTGCCTCGATCGACCCGCCCATCGTAAGGTCGGCGCGTCCTTTGGTCAGCTCGACGGCCTCCTCGAGACTGTTCGCCTTCACAAACATGTAGCTGGCGAGTGATTCCTTCACCTCGACGAACGGCCCGTCGGTGATGACGTTGGACGGCCGTACCACTTTGTCTGTCGTGCCGAGACGTTTGCCGGTTCCACCCATCCTCTTCTGCGCTGTTGTTATACCCCCAGTCCGGCCCTGTTCGGTTTGCGCGATGCGCGCCCCCATTTTGCGAGGTAACCATCGCTCCGGTTTTTCCTGCGTTCTATCAGTGAACGCTTGCGAAGTCGAACGGCATGTGCACCTCAGGTCTCGTGCGTCGCGGGTCTTCTCGGGATCGATTCTACAATGTCTTCGCCTCACGGTACTCTCAAATCCTCGTCCAGGTTGACTCGAGAGGTTCCTCACGACGGCAAAACGCATGTACAGCTCCATTACGTTCGGCATTTAAATTTCGCCGGTGTGTTACCGATGTGTTGCAGTGCGCAAAATATGAATCAGATGGTCATCTGTGGTCATTCCTTCGCAAGTAGATCGATGGATCATCACTTCTCCGAGGCATTTCTCCAGTGGCACATGTTTTGAACAATATCGACAGCCGGTCTCTCTCCTGTTTTCAACAATCCCTTGTCTACCAGGTAGTATTCGGAGTTCATGAAAAAGCCAATGAAGATTTTTGAGTTCGCGGCTGACATCTGGAGTATGAGTACCCGTGCCGGAGTGAGTCGTCGGATCCCTCGGACGATCAGAACATGCATCTGATGGAATCCACGAGCGCACATACCGCCGGAAGAGATGTTAACCCAATTCTCCGTCTTGAAGAGCTCGTGAGAACACTCGCCGATATCAACACGAAGACAGAGAGTGGATTTCTCGATGTCGGAGCGCGGCTTCAGGGCGTGCAGCGTCGGGTAAACGGCGTCACGCACGACCTGATGGCAATTATGGGCGAGTCCACGTCGGAAGATGGCAACAGCCAGGTGGAGGGCTTGAGGTCGATCATGGTCTCGGCCAATGCCTTCCTTTCGCAGTTCGAGGCGTCGGCAGCGAGTGTTGCCGACCATTTATCGCATATTGAGCTCAAGGTGAGCGCCCTTCCGGCGGTGTTTGCAGTCTTCGGTACGAAGGTCTCGAGGCTTCGCATGATGGGGATGACCGCCAGGATTGAAACGGCGCGTCTTGGAAGCACGCACCTGGGATTCGAGTATCTCGCTGATCAGGTCACGGCGCTCGGCGAAACAATCTCGACACGGACGAAGGAAGTCCAACACAGCCTGCGGTCCATCGCGGAGGAGATCGCTACGAGCCGGGATAGACTGGCGATGCAACGGAGCGACCACCATGCGCTGCTCGAGTGCGTCGTGAAGGGCGTGCAATCCAATCTGGACACGCTCCTGGAAAAGCGCGAAGCCCTTGCCCGGGGAATCGAACACATCACCCAGAAATCTCGTGATGCGGAACGTGCCCTCGGTCAGGTGGTCAATGCGATGCAGTTCCAGGATATCACAAGGCAGCAGCTTGAGCATGTGGGAGCGGCATTAATGGGCGAATTACAGGCGTTGGAAGAGCGGCCATCCGATTCGCTGGTGGACACCGCCCTCGTCTGCGAGCTCCAGCGAGTTCAGCTCGCGCAAGCGCGCACGACGTTTGACGAGGCCATCAATTCCATTATTGCGTCCTTCAACGACCTTGCGAGCACCATGAGCATGGTGCAGGAGGAATCGCGCCAGGCGCTCGGCTTTGCCGATGCGACGGGGAAAACGTTCTTCGATGATATCGAGATCCGTCTTCGTGATGTCATGAAGACGCTCGGACGGGGTCAGGAGGCGCTGCGAAGCATCGCGACCTCTCTTTCCGAGATCGGCGAGACGGTCCGCAAGGTCCGGTCGCATGGGGAGGACATGGGTGAGGTGGGGACCGAAATTGAACTTCTTGCGCTCAACTCGCGCGTCCGATCAGCGCGGGCAGGGGCGCAAGGTGCAGCCCTGGGGGTCATCGCCGAGGCAATCCAGCGCCTCTCGGCCGAAACGCAGGATCACATCGGGTCGGTTGTCTCTATCCTGGAAAGTCTCGACCAGGCAACGCGGGAGATGCCGGACGAGACGAAAGGAACGCACTCCGGTGCGTCGGGCATGGAATCGCTGACACAGATGGAAGGGGGACTCCGCTGCATGATCGATGGGTGCCATCGTCAGACGGCCCTCGGCGGATCCGTCCTCACGCAGACCGAGGCCGTGTGCAAGGACCTTGGCGAAGAGCTCTCGGCAATGACGGATGTTATTCGTGAAAGCCGGACGTTCGGTAATGAGTTGTCGGTTGTCGAGGAGAGTCTCCGGTCGCTCGTCGCCGGATTTTCGATTCCGGAGTCCGAGCGCCATGAAGTGGAGCGAAAGCTTCATGAGTTGCAGCACCAGTATACCATGGATACGGAGCGCGATATCCATGCGGCATACATTGCGGAACGGTCAACAGGAGCATCTGCTGCCCCAACGCAGCACGTCAGCTCCGAAGGATCGATCGAGCTCTTCTGAACAGAATGGACATGCCATGGGAAAAATCATCATGACGGTCGACGATTCGGCCAGCATCCGGCAAATGGTGTCGTTTACCCTTTCTTCCGCGGGCTATGAGGTGGTGGAGGCGGTGGATGGAAAAGACGCGCTCACCAAGCTTGGAGACTCCACCGTCGATATGGTGATCACGGATCTCAACATGCCGAATATGGATGGCGTCGAACTCATCAGGCAGGTCCGCGGTCAGTCGAAACACAAGTTCATCCCCATCCTTATGCTGACCACCGAATCGCAGGATGCCAGAAAGAAGGACGGGAAGGCGGCCGGGGCAACGGGGTGGATCGTGAAGCCGTTCAATGCCACGCAACTCGTCGATGTCGTGAAAAAGGTCCTCAAGTAATGGATCGACACCAACAGACATTCCTGGAAGAGGCGCGTGATCTTCTCGCCGAGCTGGAGCAAGCATTGCTTGCGATCGAGCGCGATCCGCAGAGCGCCGAGCTCATCGGGCGGATCTTCCGTGTCATGCACACGGTCAAGGGATCGAGCGGGATGTTCGGCTTCACGGACATTCAGCGGTTCACTCACGAACTCGAGAACGCCTTCGACCTGATACGACAGGGACAGATGGTGGTGACGCCTCCCCTGATCAGTCTCACGTTGATCAGCCGCGACCACATTGCAAATCTTCTCGACTGCGCAGAGGTGGAGCGCCCGCCTGATGCGGGGATCCTCCAGGGTGGAGAACGCATCCTTGAACGGCTTCGGACCCTCCTTCCGGCCGCCGCTGCGACGGCGAAAGACGTAACCCCGGCCTCCGGACCTGCCCCGGAAGCCGTTCCCCCCCTCCCAGCATCGGTCTTCCGGATCCGTTTTGTCCCTCCGAGGAACATTCTCCTGACGGGGACCGATCCGCAGCATCTGCTTGAGGAACTGAAGGCCATGGGAGAGTGCGTGATCGTACTGCATCCGGAACAGAGGCCACCCGAACAGGAGCGGGACCCCGACCTTTGCTACGACCGGTGGGACATCCTGCTTTCGGGGGCCACCGAAGAACACGCGATCCGTGATGTCTTCATTTTCGTCGAGGACGAAAGCGAGATCAGGATTGAAGCACTTGGCCCTGCAGCGCGGATTGATCACGCGCTCTGGCAGAAGCTTGTCGAAGCGCTCCACTCAGCAGAAGATGTCCCCCATGCAGCATTGAAGGCGATCGTGGAATCGTCGGTGGTCGCTGGAAGGGAGGTCGCGCCGGCGGCGGTGCGCCCTGCCGATGGTCCGCATGCCGACCGAGTGGCCCACAGCATCAAAGTGCCGTCCGAGCGACTGGACAAACTCGTCGACCTCGTCGGCGAGTTGGTCATCGTCCAGGCCCGACTCACGCAGAAGGCGGCGACATCCCGAGATCCTGCGCTGCAGGCCATTGCGGAGGAAGTGGAATCGCTCATCTGGGAATTACGCGACAGTGCCATGAGTATCCGGATGCTTCCCATCGGAACCATGTTCGGGAAATTCCGACGCCTAGTCCGGGATCTCTCGGCCGAGTTGCACAAAGAAATCGAACTCGAGACCGAGGGCGAGGAAACCGAGCTTGACAAGACGGTCATTGAGCGGCTGAGCGATCCCATCGTGCACATGATTCGGAACTCGATTGACCACGGCGTGGAAGCGCCGGACGACCGGGTCCGCGCCGGGAAGCCTCGCACAGGAACAATCCGTCTTTCAGCACGCCATGTCGGCGCCTCGGTGCACATCGGGGTCGGTGATGACGGGCGAGGTCTCGACACAGATGCTATTCGGAAAAAGGCGATTCAGCAGGGACTGATTGCGGCCGGGAGCTCTCCGACGGAGCGGGAACTGTTTGCCCTGATCTTCCGCGCGGGATTCTCGACGGCGAAAACCGTCAGCAACGTTTCCGGCCGCGGCGTGGGAATGGATGTCGTACGACGCAACATTGAAGAACTCGGCGGTCAGATCGAGGTGAGCAGCAGCATCGGGAACGGCACAACCATTACCCTTAAGTTGCCCCTTACTCTTGCGATTGTGGAGGGGCTCCTTGTCAGCGTCGCCGGGGATTTCTATGTCGTCCCTCTTGCCGTCGTGAAGGAATGTGTCGAATTGACCGAGGAAACACGACGACGCTCGACAGGTGGAGACATCATTGGTGTACGGGGAGAGATCATCCCCTACGTTCGGCTGCGGGAATTCTATGGGAGAACGGGATCTACACCGCCAATCGAATATGTGGTCATCACGGAAATCAACGAGATGGCAGTCGGGCTCGCGGTTGACGCGGTGCTTGGTCAACATCAGATCGTCGTCAAACCTCTGGGGACGGTATACCGCAACGTCCGCGATATCTCGGGAGCGACAATTCTCGGGGACGGGACCGTGGCACTGATCACCGACGTGTCTGCGATCCTTGCCCATGTGCAAGGGGAGGCGTCGAAGAAAACCTGAACGACCGGCCCGCGGCATTCCCGGGTCTCGAACGGAGCGGCGCATGCTCTCCAGCGGGGACGGGACCACGAAGGACTCGCGCGAGGACCGCTCAGCCCCAGATGAGTATTTCGGTCAAGAGTACAAATTGTTCATCAACAAAACGCATTCACAAATCAGGAGCACTGTTATGAAATGGTTCCAGAATTTGAAAATCGGAGTGAAGCTCACCCTGAGCTTTGCCCTTGTCGCGCTGGTCGCCGCGGGCATCGGGTATGTCGGCATGACGAGCCTGATGACAGCCGATGGTAATGACGAAATCCTCTATGAAAAGAACATGGTCCCCATGTCCGAGCTGGCAGAAATGGCCGTCACCTTCCAGCGCACCCGCGTCAACTGTCAGGATTTGCTCCTCGCGCACTCGCCGGAATCACGTCAGGTCGCGACGGAAAACATTGCCAAATTTTCCAAGAGTGTTTCCGACTTCGCCGATCTCTATGAGAAGAAAATCTATACCGAGGCAGGCCGGCAAGAATTCGACAAATTCAAGCAGGCCTGGGAGACCTATCAGACGCAGGTCAAGAAGATCGAGGCGTTCGCTGCAGCCGGCAAAACAGATGAGGCGACCCAGGTCATGGAAGGGGCGGGCAAGACCTCTGCGAACGAGCTGGAGGAGTCAATCGATAAGCTCACGCGGATGAAACTGGCTCTCGCGAAGGAGTGCTATGATAAGAATAACGAAGCTTCAGCCCGGGACATCAGCCTGATGGCGATTTTGATGGGGTTCGGCGCGCTTGCATCCGTGCTGTTGGGATTGTTCATCTCCCGCATCACCAGCAAGCCGCTGAAAGAAGCACTTGAAGCCACTAAACGGGTTAGCGAGGGCGACCTGACGATCAATGTCGAGGCTAAGAGCAACGATGAGGTCGGACAACTGATGGCAGCGGTGAAGGTGATGGTGACAAAGTTGGCCACGGTCATGGACGAGGTGAAAGCCTCCGCGGAAAATGTTGCCTCCGGGAGTCAGCAGTTGAGCTCGACATCGGAGCAGATGTCTCAGGGTGCGACGGAGCAGGCCTCCGCGGCGGAAGAAGCCTCATCGTCCACGGAAGAGATGGTCAGCAACATCAAGCAAAACGCCGACAACGCCCACCAGACGGAAGGCATTGCCACCAGGTCGGCACAGGATGCCCGCACCGGCGGCGATTCGGTGCAGCAAACGGTCGAAGCCATGAAGAATATTGCGGGGAAGATTTCGATCATCGAGGAAATCGCCCGGCAGACCAATCTGCTCGCCCTGAATGCGGCCATCGAGGCCGCGCGGGCAGGAGAACACGGAAAGGGATTCGCGGTCGTCGCATCCGAAGTCCGGAAGCTCGCCGAACGGAGCCAGGCGGCGGCAGGGGAGATCAATCAGCTTGCAGGGTCCAGCGTGGAGATCGCAGTGAAGGCCGGCGAGATGCTGACGCGGCTGGTTCCGGACATTCAAAAGACCGCCGAGCTCGTCCAGGAAATCAGCAGCGCGAGTGCTGAGCAAAGCACCGGGGCTGCGCAGATCAACAAGGCCATCCAGCAACTTGACCAGGTGATTCAGCAAAATGCATCTGCGGCGGAAGAGATGTCGGCGACGTCAGAAGAGCTCGCCGCTCAAGCCGAGCAGCTGAAAAACACGATCGCGTTCTTCAAATTGAATTCGAATGGACAGACGCATACCTCTCACGCATCTCACATCCGCGTGACGCACATGGGAGCCGAGCCGAAGCCCGCAGCGAAGAATCCGCCTGCAAAGAAGCCGGTGTCGTCCAAGGCGGCAACCCCCAGCGGGGCGATCATTTCGCTGGAAGAGCCCTCGAACGGGCATTCGGACGATGCAGACTTTGAGAAATACTAGAAAGGCGCGCGAACGCATGAGCACACCAATCAGTGAGACGTCACAATACCTCACGTTCAAACTCGGTGAGGAGATCTATGCGACCGATATCGCCCAGGTCCGCGAGGTACTGGAATACACGCGTGTAACGAAGGTTCCACGGACGCCGGAATATATGCGCGGGGTTATCAACCTCCGGGGACACGTCGTTCCCGTCCTTGACCTGAAGCTCCGCTTCGGCATGGAGCGCACGGAACAGACCGTCAACACCTGCATCATCATCGTGGACATCCGGATGGATGACGAGCAGACGGTGATCGGCGCTCTGGCCGATTCCGTCCAGGAGGTCATCGAAATGGACGCCGCCTCGATTCGGCCTGCACCGCGCATCGGGACGCGGCTGAACACCAACTTCATCCGCGGGATGGGGAAACGGGATGAGGAGTTCGTCATTATCCTCGATATTGAGGAAGTGTTCTCGGGTGAGGAACTTGAAGCGCTGGACACGGCAATCGCCGATCAACAAGAAACGGAGGCTTCCGCCTGAGTCGAGCAGGAGACGTGATCATCAGGTCGGCCGCGGGGGTAAAACGATCGTCTGCCGCTCAACGGGTCACAACGGGCGGGGGCATCGACGAGTCAGATCCGGCCCCATGGCATGACCTGCAGGAGCTGACGCACGGGGAATTCGCGGCCCTGACGGATTTTGTCCGGGCTCACACGGGCATCGCCCTGTCGCAGGCCAAGAGATCGATGATCCAAGCCAGGCTCCAGAAGCGGCTTCGCGCGTTGTCGATGCAAAGCTTCTCGGAGTATTGTGCCTATCTGTTCAGCCCCGAAGGCACGAAACAGGAACTCGGTGCGTTCATCAACGTTGTTACGACGAACAAAACCGACTTCTTCCGGGAACCGCACCACTTCGAATACCTTGTGCGGGTGGCCCTGCCCTGGCTCGAAACTCACGGCATGTTGCACCATCGACTCCTTCGCGTCTGGAGCGCGGCATGTTCGTCGGGTCAGGAGCCGTACACGCTGGGAATGGTGCTGTCGGAATACGGAGAGCAGAGCCGCGGCTTTACCTGGTCCGTGCTCGGGACCGACATCTCCACCAAGGTGCTCGAATCCGCGATCCGTGCGATCTACCGCGAAGAAGACGTGGCTCCTATTCCCCTTGCCACACGGAAGAAGTTCCTTCTACGCGGGAAGAGAAAATTACAAGGGCTGGTTCGTATCGAGCCGAAGCTCTGTGCACACGTGACCTTCCGCCGGCTCAACTTCATGGACAAGGTTTACTCGGTCCGCGGGCCCTTCGAGATCATCTTTTTCAGGAATGCGATCATCTACTTCGACAAGGCCACTCAATACGCTATTCTCAGCCGCCTGACGGAGCATCTCGTGACGGGAGGGTTCCTCTTCCTCGGTCACTCCGAATCGCTCAACGGGATGACGCTTCCGTATGTGTCCGTTGCGACAACCGTATATCAGAAAACGGGGACCATGTCGTGAGCGAACCGATCAAAGTTCTGGTGGTGGACGACTCCTCCGTGGTCCGACAAACACTGAGTGACATTCTTGAATCCGATCCGGATATCCGCGTGATTGCCACCGCGGGTGACCCCTTCATTGCCGTCGAGCGCATCGCCCGGGAGATTCCGGACGTAATCACGCTGGATGTCGAAATGCCCCGGATGGACGGACTGATGTTCCTGCAAAAGATCATGTCCCAGCACCCGATCCCCGTGATCATAATTTCCAGCCTCAGCGGGAAGGGCACGGAGACGGCGTGGCGGGCGATGGAATACGGTGCGGTCGACATCATCACAAAGCCCGCGCTGGGAACGAAGCAATTCATCCAGGAATCGCGGATCCAGCTCTGTGATGCCGTGAAAGCGGCGGCGCGTGCGCGGATGCGTCCCCGGGCGGCCATGGCGGATGTTACCCCGAAGCTCACCGCCGATGCCGTTCTTCCGAAACCACCCGGAGCCGCTATGGCCGAAACCACCGAGAAGGTGATCGCCGTGGGAGCCTCCACCGGAGGGACCGATGCCCTTCGTGAGTTTCTTGAAGCATTGCCGGCCGATGCGCCCGGGATCGTCATTGTACAGCATATGCCCGAGCATTTCACACGTTCGTTTGCGGAGCGCTTGAACGGTCTGTGCCGGATCAGTGTGAAGGAGGCGGAGTCGAACGACAGCGTCATCCGCGGTCGCGCGTTGATTGCACCGGGGAACAGACATACCCTTTTGAAGCGCAGTGGCGCGCGCTATTTCGTCGAGGTCCGGGATGGTCCACTTGTGTCACGCCACCGTCCATCCGTCGATGTGCTGTTCCGCTCCGCAGCGCGCTATGCCGGGAGGAATGCCATCGGCATTATTATGACGGGGATGGGGGACGACGGGTCTCGCGGGATGAAGGAGATGCACGACGCCGGTGCCTTCACCATCGCCCAGGACGAGGCGACATCAGTTGTTTTCGGGATGCCGCAGGAAGCGGTCAAGAGGGGTGGTGTAGACAAGGTCATACCGTTACAGACGATTGCCATCGAGACGCTCCGCCACACATAGCCTGGGTGTCCCGGGCTTGGCCCCGATCCGTCATTTCACTTCCTTCATCTCCCTTCAGCATCCATGATCACCGGCCGCACCTCGATGGACCCGCCCATCGTGAGGTTGGGGCATCCCTTTGTCAGCGCAACGGCCTCCGCAAGGCTGTTCGCCTTCACGAACATGTAGCCGGCGAGCGCTTCCTTCACCTCGACGAACGGCCCATCGGTGACAACATTGGATGGCCTTATCACTTTTCCGGTTGTACCGAGGCGCTTGCCGGTCCCTCCCATCTTGTTCTGTGCCGTGATGCCGGCGGTCCAGTCCTGCCAGGCTTTCCAGAGCGCCTGCATTTTTTCCGGCGGCATCTGCTCGGCTTCTTTCGCGAGATCCAACCGGAACACGAACATGAATTCTTGCATATTGGGCCTCCCTCTCAGGAAATGGAACAGTACTACTGGTTTCCGTCCATATAACAATCGGGAGTGCCCGGACTGGACAAATTACTTCACCAAGGTAATTTTGCGGGATGCCTGGTAATCGCCTGCCTGGAGACGACAGACATAGATGCCGCTGCTCAGGCCTCTTCCGTCAAATGTGACGGAGTGCCGGCCTGCGGCTTGATATCCATTGATCAAGGTGGCGACTTGCCTTCCACAAAGGTCGAAAATCCTAAGGTCGACAGATCGACCTGAGGCAAGCTCATAGTTAATGGTCGTGCCGGGGTTGAAGGGATTTGGGAAATTTGGATGAAGGGAGCAGGCGGAAGTCGCCGCGAAAGATGTGCCAACCGATGTCGGTCTCGTCGTAGAGAGGGTGCCGAGGCCGTCGAAGTTCACCACGCCCGTGTCGACGTCGACTCCGGAGAGATCGATGTTGAGAAGCAGTCCGCTCCCGGTAATGAAGAGAACTTCCTTCTCGTTGTATTTCGGAAAGTCGACCATGATTCGCAGACACGCGACCGTCTGACCCGGAATCTTCAGCGTTCCGTATCCGTCAACGACGCAACTCGCGGGTTGATCGGTCTCGATCGTCGAGAGGATCTGCCAGGAGAGATCGAAGGTCGTGTCTCTGTATGAGCTTGACCGGGAGAACGTCTGACCGTACATCAGCGGAAACGGCATGACGGGTGCAAACGGCGAGAAATGCCGAAACCGATAGCGATCAGTAATCGTCGCGTTCCCCGCCTGAAAAAGCGTGTCGGCCGTGAACACGAACACCGGATTGTTGTTGAGCGTGTCTGCAGCGGTGCCGAAGGTCACTGCGCCGGCCGGGTATCTTGCCTTGAGGAGCGGGATGGAGTCCACGAAGAAATTACGGATCAGGTCCGGCGGCTGATAGAGCAGCGTGCTGAAGTCGTACACATTGGGCCCGCCCGTGCGTCCGATGTTCACCGACGTTACGCTCGGGTCGGGTGCAAGAGAATAGGTCAACGTAGCGGGATTGACAACCGCGAAAAAATCATCACGCGAAACGGATATTTGAGCATGAAGCTCGA
>DATJPR010000064.1:0-8796 GCA_035506295.1 Bacteroidota bacterium
GCCGTGGCGTTGGATCGCGCTCACCAGTGCTGAAAGCACGCAACAGTTCCCTGAACAGGTGCGGTCGCACAACCCAATCGGGACGGCGTCAAGATCATGGAGTTTCAGTGCATATTCGACTATCAGGACCACACTGGCGCCATGAAACTCGAGGTACGATGGATCATCGCCAAGGATCGATCGATATTCTTCTATCAGCCTGGTGTATTCAACCTTCATGAGAAGACGGGTGATTTCCTCCTGGCTCGCACATGACTCCACACGACAATGCTCAGCATTCGATCCCATCTCTTCCTCCCTCATTCGAAGATTTCCCATGGATCTGCGCCCTGCGTGAACAGTCCGATTCTTCAAGCGGGTTGACCGTGGTACCTGACTTTAATGCGACTTATCGTAGCGAAGGGGAGATTCTGTAGGCCTATTGAGGATGGAAACCAGAGATGGCTTCTTTAGAAGATGTACGAGGAAATCTCGAGCTGAGGATTTCAAGAGTGACTGGTCCCGCCGCACTGACTCTTTATCAAATGGCGCTCAACGTATTAGAGGCCGCACTGCAAGAAAGGTTTAGTCAGGAAGGCGTAATTCTTGCTGCCGTACCACGCCGTTTCCACTCCACCGGTCGCCGAATCTCTGCCTCCATGCCGAAGAGAGACCCTCCTTTTGGAAAGTTGCAGGGATTTTGTTCCTCCGGATAGCCGCCCTTCGTGATGATCATCCGTTGCGTGCCTGCTACTCTTAAGCGTCTCCCGGAGCTGGGAAAGATAGATGTATTTTCTTATGTTGATAAGGAGCGCATGTGCAGACGTCTACGTGCTGTTCAGGTGGAGCTGGCACGAGTAAGCTCTACCGCGACGCTCAAACTTGAGCGACAAGAAAGGAGCGAGGTATGCGAACAAGATCGGCTCTCCTCACAGCGTCGGTTCTCGTTTTCTCAACGGCGTTCTTTCTGAGCCCTTCCGCGGTGGCGCAGCGGGTTGAGAAGTCTACGCAACGCACTACGAAGGCGGCACCAACGAAGCCGACACCAACGAAACCGACACCAACGAAGACTCCACTCACTCGGCCGCGTGCCAACGAAGGGCGCGTTCCGAAGGCTCCGCCGATGAGAACCAATCCCGCTGAGCCGCGGCAGGCAGAGCATTTTCCCACCGGTCATGTGAACGACATACCGCACGTCAATCACGACCAATGGTTCGGCCACGAATCACCGAACGATCCCAAGTTGCACATGGACAAGCCGTTCGCCCATGGGCGCTTTGCGCATTGGGGTTCAACCTATCGCTATCGAGTGACCCGGATTAACGCCAACCTTCACAGGTTTTGGTTCCCGGGCGGATTCTATTTTGAAGTGGCCCCGGAAGACTGGCCGCTCTGCGTTGATTGGTGCTGGAACTGCGGCGATGACTTCGTTGTCTATCAGGATTCAGACCACATCGGGTGGTATTTGCTCTACGACGTGCAGACCGGAAGATACGTCCACGTGCAGTACATGGGGAAGTGAACAAATTCTATCAGCGTACAGCTCGCTTCTCTGAGTGTGCCATCCGCAAGCTTCTCCACCAAAACGCGCCGTTCTGAAGGCGACAGCCTGCGGACGGAAAGCTTGGTCATAGTCTCCCTCCACCCGTTGTCGATGGAGGGAAGACAACTGTCTATTCATTAAGTTGCAAGAGCACGAGAAGAGAGTTCCTGATCCCCCTTGGGAATTACCATGAGTGAACGACTGTCGAAGTCCGCTGGTTTGACCTGGTCTCGATTGGATCTGGCGGTCTTGCTGATACCAGGGTTGATCAAGACCACCCTGCACCTCCTGACGTACAGAGGCTTCGGCTTCTTCAGTGACGAGTTCTATTACATCGCGTGCAGCGACCGGCTTGCCTTTGGCTACGTGGATCATCCCCCGCTATCGATTCTCCTCCTGCGTGTCGACCGCTGGCTGTTCGGAGATTCTCTTCTATCGATTCGCCTTCTACCGGCGCTTGTCGGCGGTATCACGGTGATGCTGACCGGCCTTCTCGCTCGGCGGCTCGGGGCCGGAAGATTTGGCCAACTGCTCGCACAAGTCTGCGTGCTGGTGGCACCGGTATATTTGGTTAGTTGCCATAACTTCTCTATGAATTCCCTGGACGTTCTCTTCTGGCTCGGCGCACTGTATCTCCTTGTGATGATCTTCGATGGAGGGGACCCCCGGCTATGGGTTGTGTTCGGTCTCATCGCAGGATTGGGATTACAGAACAAGATCAGCCTTCTCTTCCTCGGGTTCGGCCTGGTCGTTGGTCTGCTTCTCACGCAGCAGCGGCGACAGATGCTAAACGCCTGGTTCTGGATTGGAGGTTTGCTGGCCGGACTGATTTTCCTCCCCTACATCCTATGGCAGATTCCCAACGGCTGGCCGACTCTGGAATTCATGGAGAACGCACGGCTCTACAAGAATGTCAGGCTGTCGTTCCCGGCGTTTGTTTCCGCGCAAGTTCAAGAAGTGCATCCATTCACTTTTCCCGTCTGGCTTGCCGGGCTTTGTCTGTTGTTCTTCTCGAAGGCCTTTCGAAGGTATCAGGCCCTGGGGTGGTGCTACCTGGCAGTTCTGGTTCTCTTCGTTGTTGCCGGCGGCAAAAGCTACTACCTTGCACCGGCGTACACGATGCTCTTTGCCTTCGGCGCAACGTGGGTTGAGAGGAAGATCTCACTTGTGTCGGTCCGCGTGGGAGTTCTCGGCGTGATCATCGCCGGCGGCTTGGTCTCACTTCCGATTGTCCTGCCGGTCTTGCCGGTGGAGGAGCACATACGCTACTCGACGGCTCTCGGCCGCACCCCCGACGCAGGAGGGGAGCGACACGAGGTGGGGAGGCTGTCACAGTATTTTGCGTCCATGTTCGGTTGGGAGAACCTGGTCGGCGAAGTCGCGAGGGCACACCGGTCGCTGTCTGTCGATGAGCGTGCGAAGTGCGGCATCTTCTGTATGGACTACCACCAGGCCGGAGCGGTTGACTTCCTGGGAAAAAGTTACGGCCTTCCCCCTGCGTCGTCGGGGCACAACAATTATTGGTTGTGGGGGCCGCACGGCTCCTGGGAAGTGGGCATCGTCATCACTCGGGATCCCGATGAGCTCTCGAAGTCGTTTGACTCTGTCTCAACAGAAAGCGTCATTCATGACACGAGCGGCTACGTCCAGCCTTCCGAAAACAACTTGTCGATTTGTATTGTACGGGGGCCGAAGAAGCCGATCGGTTCGCTCTGGGCCCTGGTCAAGCACTACGAATGATCAGAGCCAGACTTGGTCGCCGTACGCATCTTCTCACCGCGAATACCATGGATACCGTCTCGCCCTGTTCGTAGCTGGAAGAGTAGATCGATCAGGCGTGTCAACTATTTTGAAGGGGGTGGCTCCGTTGCGAGAGGAGGGAAGACCCATTTCGGCGGGATGAGGCGGTTGAGCATCGCGATGGTATGAAGCCAGCGATAGGCTAGGTCGCGTGCAAGAGAGTCGTAGCCGTACCGACGGACCCCTGCCTGGACAGTATCTGATCCGGAGCCCATCCAAAAGGATATTCCCACAAAGTCTGTGGGCACTCCGGTGTAATTGGTCCGGGCAACGTCCCAGCAAGATGCGGGTCGTCCATAGTGATCCGTTTATCTCCGTCCGTGTCCTCGTCGGAAAGGAGCGAACCGATTGCCGAGGACACCCGAACGGTACCTGCGTGGCGCGACTGGGCGAATGCAAGGGGATGGACCACTATTGGCTATCTTCCGCGGGTGGCAACACCAGAGGGGATCTTCGAGCGGAAGATCTGGAGGTGAACGATGTGAAAAGTTCTGTTTAACTCCATCAGGAAACGTGTAAACAACTTCCATTTTGTCACCGAAGGCACGCCATGAAAATTCGTCGATGGTTCTCATTCTGTGTGATCGTATCTTCGCAGCTCGTGTTCGCTCCTGGAACTTTGCGTGCGCAGCAGGTCCACCTGAAGGATGCTCTGGCAGGGAAATTCCATATTGGTGTGGCGCTCAATAGCTTTCAATTCATGGGGCAGGATACGGCGTCGGATCGTGTTGTGACAGAGAACTTCGATGCTGTCGTGGCGGAGAACTGCATGAAAAGCGGTCCGCTCCAGCCGACCGAGGGAGGTTTCGACTTTTCTCAGTCCGACAGGTTTGTGGAGTTCGGCGAGAAGAATCACCTGTTTGTGACCGGACATACTCTCGTGTGGCATTCCCAGACGCCCAGGTGGTTTTTCACGGACAGTCTCGGGAAAGAGGTGTCGCGCGACCTCCTCGTTGAACGCATGAGAAGGCACATCAGCACGGTGGTCGGTCGATACAAGGGAAGAGTGAAAGGATGGGACGTCGTGAACGAAGCGTTGAACGACGACGGGACGTTCCGGAAGTCGAAGTTCTACACGATTATCGGTGAGGAGTTCATTGAATTGGCATTCAGGTTCGCCCATGAAGCGGATCCTTCTGCCGAGCTCTATTACAATGATTATTCATTGGCCAATCCCGAGAAGCGCAAAGGGGCAGTCGCACTCGTGAAGAGTCTGAAGGAACATGGTGTTCGCATTGATGCCATAGGGGAGCAGTGTCACATTGGACTGGACTATCCGGATCTTCGTGAATTGGAACAGAGCATTGAGGCATTTGCTGCCCTCGGGGTGAAGGTGATGATCACCGAAATGGACGTCTCAGTCCTGCCGATGCCCGATTGGAATGTGGGTGCGGAAGTGTCGGCGAGCTTTCAGTATCGGAAGGCGATGAATCCCTACACGACGGGACTTCCGGATTCAGTGGAGGCAGCATTCGAGAATCGGTATTTGGATTTGTTCAAGTTGTTCTTGAAGCACAGAAAAGACATTTCAAGGGTGACACTGTGGGGAGTAACAGACGCGCAATCCTGGAAGAACAACTGGCCGATGCGTGGGCGGACGGATTATCCGCTGTTGTTCGACAGGCACTTTCAGCCCAAGCCCGTAGTCCAGAAAATCATTGATGAGGCGATGAAGCCGTAGATCACGCGTCCCCCATACTCCGATCCATTTCGCATTTGGGTGGAGATCCCCCGGTTCTTGCCCCCATCGTGGATCCAATGTCTGTGTTAGTTTTTGATGTTGGTTTATGCAGCTGTAGCATTCTCATTGATCGCTTTTGAATCACCTTGGATGGGCGTGCGGTAACCCAAAGCACTGTGTGGACGCTCGGTATTGTACTCCAGTTGCCAAGCGGCAAGCTTTGCGCGTGCATCTTCCAGGGACATAAACCAATGTTGGTTCAGACACTCTTATCGGAATCGGGAGTTGAATGCCTCGACCAGTGCGTTGTCGGATGGTCGACCCGGCCGGATAGAGTCGAGTTTGACGTGAATCCTCTCCGCATTCCTCTTCTGCCTGGTCTCTATGTCGTGTCAAATTCGATCTCAACTGCGCCCGAGACGGTCACCGTCACGAACTTGAAGAGGAGCAGACTCCATCAATTTTCTTGATTCCCGGCCGTGATTTCTCTATTTTGTACTGTGCGTTGAAAAACCCGTCCTGCCGATAGCGACTCAACGGGTCCAACGATGTCTTCACATGACTCGTTGAAGCCAAGGCTGGAATATAAAAGCATTCCGTTGCGCTGTGGTAGATTGAGAGTTGCCACACAGCTGCTAACAAACTGCTAACCGTTCGTTCTCAGAGCGAGGTAACTTTCCGTAGAAGTTGCGGAAAATCTGCCGAAAACGAGTCAGGGCGCGTAGCTCAGGGGTAGAGCATCTGCCTTTTAAGCAGAGGGTCGGTGGTTCGAGCCCACCCGCGCTCACGCCGGGACCCGGCTGGGTCAGCCGGTAAACGGCCGGACTGGCCGGGTACCGGCTAAGAGTAGTAAGGAGGACGTAGGAAGTAGGAAGAAAGATGGTGGCCGGGACTTAGCCTGGAGTAGGTAGCAGTTAGAAAACAGTTTTGTGGTTCTGCGATTGAGCCCCGCTGGGCCTTCTTGGCACCGGCGGGGCTTCGTTGTGTAAACGGCATGGTCCACGAAGCGCGCCTTTTTTGGGGCGTGCTAGACCGCGCTCACGCACAGAGCCAATAGTTCACCATATCGGCACAAGCAGTGATGACGGCATACGGCTCTGCCTTGACGACAAGTTGGTGATTGATAATTGGACCGATCACGCCGATACCCCTGACATAACAGAGGTGACGCTGCTTCCGGGAGGAGTCGCTTCTTTCATTCAAAATGCCATTATTATAAATGGATGCGCTGTTGCGCTGAACGGGACTGAAAAGTAGGCTGGCGCAGTTGTTGGGGGATGGTAGCCTGGAGAATGTGGAGCAACAGCAATCGCGGACGTCTTGGTCGGCGACATCAATCCGGGCGACCTGGTTTCGGTGATTGTTGAAATGGAAGAGTATCAAGCACGTGAAATCTCAGAGCAACATCTGAGCTATGCAGTTCATGATGTTACATCAAAGGGCGGGGGAAGCCCTGAGAGGAAATCAATGAAAGACTTTGCAAAAGGATATTTCCGGTTCTGCCCGAAGACGAATAGGTTCATTGGCGTCAAACAGCTTTCAGGTATGTCGCGTCTCCTGTTCCCACTTATCGGCCTGGCTGCGATGGTTTGGATACTCATTCGTGTCATTCCCAAGCCAAGCCGTCTGTCGTACCCGTGTGTCAGAACAGCTATGCCTATTGCATCAGGATTTATCGGTTACATGGCAATGCTTGTGTTATCAGGTGTGGCGTTTCTCAGATCGAAAAAACCCATGAGGTACTATCCTGTGTTCTTTCTTGGCGCCTTTGTGGTTTGTGGGATAAGTGGATTTGTCCTCTTCGATGATGATTTCCTCCACAAGGCAGTTGAATTGACGTCCGATGCAACCGTCAATGCAAATGAACCGATGGGAATAGCGAAGGGAATGCCAGGGAAAGAAGGAAGAGTGGTATGGGTTCATAACGCGAACGCAGTAAATCAGAACTGCAATCCCAGTTTGCTCAATCACGCCTGGTGGGCGGCTGAAAACAACAACCAATCGACCATTGACAGCATGGTTTCGGCAGCAATTGACAGCCTCACCGGACAAAAAACCGATAGCGCAGCGTGGCACGCGATATTCGTCTATCATAATCAAACCAGAGGAAAGGGAGCGGTTGATTATGCCCCTGGCGAAAAGATATTCATCAAGATCAATGAATCCAGCGGATGGGGTGGAAACTTCAATCCATCAGATCTGTCGAAGGTGAACGGTAATTGGTATGGCATGTCCGAAACGTCTCCGGCAATAGTACTGTCGGTGCTCCACCAGCTTGTCGATATCGTCCACGTTGCGCAAAGCGATATTTATGTTGGTGATCCGATACGAAATCTCTACAAGGAATGGTATACGCAATGGCACGCCAGGTATCCGAACATTCATTTCCTGGGGTATGACAATTATGCCTCTCTTGGCAGAGAACAGGTGAAACCAAGCTCAAGTGCGGCCACAAAGATTCATTATTCTGACCGGGGGACTATTCTCCGTGCAAATGCCATGTATCCATCATCGGTCGTTGGCACGGATCCCATTTGGTACGATTCATTGTATACCATTTTTGAAGATGCCGAGTACATGCTCAACATCCCTCAAATGAAGGGACATATGCGCGCCGGGATGACGATGTTTGCAAAGAATCATTTTGGATCCCAATCGCGTTCCTCTGCCGGGCATCTTCACCTTGGATTGCCATGTCCGGAGGAAATGGATTATGGTGATACCTCGCGCCTTGGGTATGGACTCTACAGAGTCCAGGTCGACCTCATGACACAATCCCTTCTCAGAAAGAAGAATCTTCTTTTCCTGATGGATGCACTGTGGGCCACCGCGTATGAGCAGGACAAACCCATCAAGTGGCAGATGGCGCCCTTCAATAATACCTATTCATCATCGGTCTTCGTTTCGTTGGACAACATCGCCATCGAATCTGTCGGGTATGATTTCCTACGGTCGGAATTCACCGTCGCCCGATTGTCCGGATTATCGGGGACAGAAAAACTCGCCTTTGTTCAAATGCGCGGCGCTGACGACTACCTCCATCAGGCGGCAGATTCAACCAACTGGCCGGCCGGCATCAAGTATGATCCGGACAGCACGGGGGTCCATATTTTCAGCCTCGGTGTCCATGAGCATTGGAACAATGCGACGGAGAAGAAGTACTCCAGAAATCTCGGAACCGGGACCGGCATTGAATTGGTACAGGTCGAATTCGCCAAGACGACAAGTGTTGCAAATCAGGGGAGTCGGACTCCGGATCTATTCGAACTCTCTCAGAATTATCCTAATCCATTCAACCCTTCAACAACGATTTCGTATACCATGACCGAGAGGTCTTCTGTTGATGTCACGATCTATGACATACAGGGGAGGATTGTGAAATCGCTTGTCTCAGGTCTGCAATCACCAGGGACTCAGAGAGTTGTCTGGAATGGAACAGATTCGCGAGGCAATCCGTTATCCAGCGGAGTGTACATCTACAGAGTGAGAGCATCATCATTGGAGAGTGGAAGGGTATTTGACAGGTCGGCAAAAATGCTGCTCATGAAATAAGCCGGCTGTGGTTGAAATGATTCGTCAAGGATGGGGGTCTGCGATGGCGCAGACCCTTTTCCAATTATTGAGCGACGGTGTCTGTGAATACTTTGAACGCCATAGACCTCGAGAACTATTCGCCGACAAAGCACACGATCGGTATTGTCGGGGCGAACCTCTTTTCCGTATTCTTGCTCGCGACCATCGCTGTTCCCAGTCTCTTGCTCTTTGCAGCAATTGCAAAGCTGAACATCACCGA